>NZ_AOMD01000014.1 GCF_000336915.1 Halococcus saccharolyticus DSM 5350
CCATCAGAGATGTGTATAAGAGACAGGGTTGGCACGCATCCCGAGCGGCGAGAACCCCGCCCATCCGCTCGCCAACGCGCCCGACCAGTACGGCCACGTCAACGACGAGGCCAACCGGTGTGTGCGCCCGGCCCCACGCATCGACCGCCGCGAGGAGGTCCCGCCGCCCTCGCGCGCCGACCGCCCCGCCAGCGATTGAGGCACGGTCGTTTCGCGGTCGGGTCGCCGGCACCGGACCAACGTGGCGACGCCGTCGGTCGTTGGCCCGGCAAATGCAACCCCCGAACACAACCGGGTAGCCCGTGAACCTATAAGAGATGCGACCGAAGGGAGGGACACGAATGCGAACGGGAGTGGTTACATCGCATGGCGGCTGACGCCGGCGGTACGGACGGGACCCCGCCCGTCGCCGACGACCTGATCGTCGTCTCGAACCGCCAGCCGTACACACACAGCTACGAGCACGACGACGCGGGCGAGCGGACCATCAGTGTCAACCGCCCCGCCGGCGGGCTCACGGCCGGACTCGATCCGGTGATGCAGGAGACCGACGGGACGTGGGTCGCGTGGGGTGACGGCGAGGCCGACGCCGACGTCACCGATTCCAATGGCGAGGTCCGGATGCCACCCGAGTCCGAGGCCTACACCCTCAAACGCCTCTGGCTCTCCGAGGAGGAAGTCGAGGGGTACTACTACGGCTACAGCAATCGCGTGCTCTGGCCGCTGTGTCACGGCGGCACGATGAAGACCGAGTACGTCGAGCGCTACTGGCAGCGCTACCAGCAGGTCAACGACCGGTTCGCCGAGGCTGTCGCGGAATCGGCGAGCGACGACCCCCTCGTGTGGTTTCAGGACTACCACTTCACGCTCGCACCGCGTGCGGTGCGCGACGCGCTCGACGACCCGTTCATCATGCACTTCTGGCACATCACGTGGCCAGGCTGGGACACCTTCCGGGCGTGTCCGCAAGGCGAGCAGCTGCTCGAAGGGCTCCTCGGGAACGATCTCTTGGGATTTCACGTCGAGCGCTACTGCGAGAACTTCCTCGACTGCGTGGATCGCGCGCTCGACGACGCCTTCATCGACGAGGACGGTGGTCGGATCAACTACGAGGGCCACACTACTACTGTTCGAGCGTTCCCGCTCGGGATCGACGCCGAATCGATCCGCGAGGAGAGCGCGGCCGCCGATGCGTCGTTCGAGGCCGACATCCGCTCGACGTACGGCATCGGTGCCGACACCACCATGATCGTCGGTGTCGACAGGTTGGATTACACCAAGGGGATCGTCGAGCGCCTCGAAGCGCTCGAACGGCTCTGGGAGATCGAACCCGAGTACCAGGGGACGGTGACGTACGTCCAGAAGGCGAGCGAGAGCCGCTCGCTGATCCCCGATTACCAGGATCTCCAGCAGAACGTCCGGGAGACGATCGAGCGGATCAACGACCGCTTTGGCACCGACGACTGGCAGCCCGTGGTCTACATCGACGAGTTCATCCCCCAATCCGAGCTCTGCGGGCTGTACCGCTACTCCGACGTGATGCTCGTGAGCGCGGTTCGGGACGGGATGAACCTCGTCGCGAAGGAGTACGTCGCGGCGCAGGTCGACGACGACGGCGTGTTGGTGCTCTCGGATCAGGCCGGCGCACACGAGGAGCTCGGCGAACACGCGCTCACGATCAACCCCTACGACACCGAGTCGTTCGCCGACACCATCCAGCAGGCGCTCGCGATGGCTCCCGACGAGCGCCGCAATCGGATGGCCGCGCTCCGCGAACGGGTCGCCTCACACGACCTCTACGCGTGGATGGACGACGTGTTCGAGACCGCCCGCGACCTCCGCGAGCAACGCGATCACGATGGCGGGTGAGTCGACCGGCGGTGATGCGGGGACGGGCAGTGACGGCGAAACTGGCAGCGATGGGAGGCGAGCCGGTGCGGATGGCCCCGACCGCCCGCCGGCGCTGTTCGACGAAACCGGCGAGCCGCTCGCGGCGGTCGCCGATCGGCTCGCCACCGCCGACGGGCTCTTCTTCTGTACGGACTTCGACGGCACGCTTTCGGCCATCGACGAGGATCCCGACGCACCCGAAATCGCGCCCGACAACCGCGAGGCGCTCCGCGAGCTCCGCGATCACGACCGGGTCCGGGTAGCGGTCATCAGCGGCCGGGAGCTCGCCGATCTCCGGCCGCGCGTGGGTATCGAGGGGATCGCGTACGCCGGTAACCACGGGCTCGAAGTCTTCCGGGACGGCGCGACCACCGTCCATCCGGTGGCGAAGAAACGACAGCGCGATCTCGAACGTATCGTCGCCGATCTCGAGGATCGGCTCGCGGACACCGACTGTTTCGTCGAGGACAAATCGGTGAGCGCGACAATCCACTACCGTGCGGCCCCCGAGCGGGCCGAGGCGGTCCACACGGCTGTCGAGGAGACGGTCGAGCGGATCGCGCCGAGCGGGTTCGAGCGCTCGGTCGGCAAGGAGATCGTGGAACTCACGCCGGCGGTCGCGTGGGACAAGGGCGCAGCGCTCTCGCTGTTGACCGCCGAGCAAGACGACTGGCTCCCAGTGTACGTCGGCGACGACACCACCGACGAGGCGGCGTTCCGCGAACTCGGTGAGCGGGGAGTCGGCATCCACGTCGGTGCGGGCGAGGAGACCGCGGCGGACTACCGGATCGACAACCCGCCGGCGGTAGAGCGGCTGCTCGATTGGTTCCACACTGAGGGACTCGCTGCGCTCGATCGATCGTCGTCCGCCTAGGACGGTCCGTCGTCCTCCTCGTCCGCATCCGGTAGACACCCCGAACGGGGAGAATGGCTGCCGTCGGTCGAGCACCGAGTACCTCCACCGGCACACGCCGCCAGGGAACTTATGTCTCCAGCAGTCGTTATCGGTTGTATGGGACTCTCGGACCTACTCACGTCGAAACGATCGGGAATGATCAGCGCGGTCTCGATGGTAGTGGAAGCCGGACTGGCGCTGTACCGTGGCGACAAGAAGATCGCGGCGCTGCTGCTGGGTGCAGCCGCGCTCGCGTACCGCTGGAGTTTCGTCGGGGCGATCGCTGAGATCCTCATCCGGGCGTACCAGCGACTCCGGTAAACACACGCGTCGCTCGTTCTCTAGCTGGCCCATAGAACAGGGGTGGTTCGTGACGACTCAGCGCTCGCCGAGCGGTAGCTCTATGCGCCGGCTTTCTCGATCGCGGTTTCGAGTTCGTCGCGCTGGGTCACGCCGATGAACCGCTCGACGACGCCGTCGTCGTTCTCGATCACGAGCGTCGGGAGCGAGCGCACCTGATACTCGTTGGCGACCTCCTGTTCGGCTTCGACGTCGATCTTCTCGAATTCGACGTCGCCGTTCAGATCCTCTTCCATCTCTTCGAGGATCGGATCCTGTGTCTTGCAGGGGCCACACCAGTCCGCGTAAAAGTCTTTCAACCGGACAGTCATTGGTTCCACTGAAACTACCCGTGCCGCGCGCATAAGCGTTTCCCACCCGTGCGTTCCGGCTGCCCTCGCGTCCGCTCACACGCACCCGACGCCGCGGCGCACGACGAAAGGCTTAGGCCCGCGGCTCGCGGAAGTCGAGTATGAGCAGCGGTCAGAACTCCGGCGGGTTGATGTCGAGTGCGGGCCTGGTCAGGTACTTCGACGCCGAAGACCGCAACGCCATCCGGATCGATCCGAAAACCGTCGTCGCGTTCGGTGTGGCGTTCGGCATCCTGATCCTCGTGTTGAACGTGCTGTAACGCGCCACCGTCCTTTCTGTCTTCCAAACTGTTCCCATGACTCTCACAGCCGGCGTGATCGCGGTTCAGGGCGATTTCCGAGAGCACGCTGCTGCCATCGAACGCGCGGCGCACGCCCACGGCGAGCGTGTCGAGACGGTCGAGATCCACACCGTAGGCACAGTTCCGGAGTGTGACCTCCTCCTCCTTCCCGGGGGTGAATCCACGACCATTTCGGCACACCTCCACCGCGAGGGGATCGCCACAGAAATCGAGGCCCACGTCGCGGCCGGTAAACCTCTACTCGCGACGTGTGCGGGACTGATCGTCGCCGCCGCCGACGCGGGCGACGACCGCGTCGACACGCTCGGACTGATCGACGTCACCGTCGATCGCAACGCGTTCGGCCGCCAGCGTGACAGTTTCGAGACCCACCTCGACGTCACCGGATTGGACGAGCCGTTCCCGGCGGTGTTCATCCGTGCACCGCGGGTTGGGACGGTGGGCGACGCAGAAGTACTCGCGTCGTTCGACGGCCACCCCGTCGCGGTCCGTGACGGACCGGTGATCGGGACCGCGTTCCACCCCGAACTCACCGACGACGCTCGCATCCACGGGCTCGCCTTCTTCGAGACAGTCACGGTTTGAGCGTACTCGCGGCGAGCGGCTACTGTCGGGTACCGATCGAACGGCGAAATTCCACCGCCGGCAGTGACAGACTTTTCATCGCGCGCCACGTCGAAGAGCTATGCACGCCCACATCGACGCGGTCCGTGTCGCGGGCACGCCCTCCGGGCCGGTCCCCGTCGTGCTCCTCGCGAGCGACGGCGAGCCCGATCTCTTGCCGATCTTCATCGGATTCAACGAGGCGACCGCGATCGCCCGCGGTCTCGACGCGGTCGATATCGGCCGCCCGCTGACCCACGACCTCCTGCTCGACGTGGTCGAGGAGCTCGGCGGCCGGGTGGATCGCGTGGTGGTCGACGCCATCGAGGAGAGCGAGGACGGCGGCGGGACCTACACCGCGAACCTCCACCTCGACACGCCGCGCGCGGACGCCGTGATCGACGCTCGGCCGAGCGATTCGCTCGCGCTCGCCGCGCGGACCGGGGCCGACATCGAGATCGATCCCGGTGTGTTCGACGAGGGCGGCCGACCGCGCGAGACCTTCGATGAACTCCAAGACATCCGCGAGGTGGACGAGCTGTGAGCGACGACCAGTCGTCGGCCGCGGACCGGGTGTCGGACGAGCCGGTGCTCGACGAGCTGTTCGCAATCATCGAAGAACGCCGGGACACCCTCCCTGAAGGATCGTACACGGCGTCGCTGTTCACCCACGAGAAAGGCGAGAACGCGGTACTCGAAAAACTGGGGGAAGAGAGCACGGAGCTCGTGCTCGCGGCGAAGGACGACGATCGCGAGGAGCTCCTCCACGAGAGCGCCGACATCGTCTATCACCTGCTCGTGCTGCTCGCGATGAAGGATGCGGACGTGGGCGACCTGCGCGCGGAACTGCGCGAACGACGGTAGCTCCGCTCAGAGAAGTCCGGCGATCGCCCCGCCGAGCGCGCTTTCGAGTCCCGACACGATCGCGATGATCACGCCGACGACGAGCGCGCTGCCGCCGAGCAGTCCACCGAGCGGGCCGCCGGCGATGCCGGCCCCGATCGTGATCGCGATCCCGAGGACGATCGCGAGCACGACTCCACCGATCGATCCCGCGAGCAGGCCGTGCCACGCACCGCTCCCGATACCGCCGCCGGCGACGTAGCCCGCGACGAACCCGGAGACGATCCCGGCGGCGAGCGGGCCGATCCCGATCGGCGCACCGACGATCCCGAGCACGATGTGAACGAGGAATCCGATCCCGACCGCACGCCAGTTCGTCATGGCGGGGAGTAGTCGGCCTCGTGGTAAATCTGTGTCGACGACAGTGAGTGGGAGCAACGAAACCCTTTCCCGGCCGCTCGCCGCCGACTGACGCGTTTTTACGTCCGTACGTGCTATCGGCGGCCATGATTTTCGAGGATCTGCCGACGACGCCCACTGCGGAGGAGCTGATCGACCGGGCGTTCTCGCGGGCGACACGAGCCGGCCGGGCGAAATCCGGGACCGAAGCCCAGCAGTCGATGCTTCAGACCGCGGCGAACGTGCTTTCGGACAATCTCGAACACGTCGTGACGAGCTGGCCCGACTTCGACACCGTCGAGCCGTTTTACTACGAACTCGCCGATTCGCTCGTCGCAGTCGACGAAGTACGGAAGAGTCTCTCCGAGGTGGGATGGGCGAGCCGGAAGACCGACGAGATCAAAAACGAGTACCAGGGCCGACTCCACGGCGACATCGAGACCGCGCGCAAGCTCAGAAAACAGGCGTTCGCGCGGCTCGCGGACGTGGTGGAGGAGGTGGCCGACGACCTTGATCGCCTCGGTGAAGCGCGCGATGACCTCCGCGCACTTCCCGATATCCGCCCCGACGAGCCCACGATCGTGGTCGCGGGCTTTCCGAACGTCGGCAAGTCCTCGTTCGTCAACCACGTCACGAACGCCCGCCACGAGATCGCGTCGTATCCCTTTACCACTACTCGGGTTGGCGTCGGTCACCTCACTCGCGACCACATCCGCTACCAGCTCGTCGACACCCCGGGACTGCTCGATCGCGACTCCGGGAAACGCAATGACATCGAGCTCCAGGCCGAGAGCGCGCTCACCCACGCCGCCGACTGCGTGCTGGTGTTCGTCGACGCGAGCGAGTCGTGTGGCTACCCGCTCGCCGACCAACGTGCGCTCGAAACCGCTGTCCGTGAGCGCTTCGACGTCCCAGTGCTCACGGTGTGTTCGAAGGCCGACCGTTCGCGTGATCTCGACGCCGACCGTTATCTGAGCGTCGAGGCGGGCGAGGGGGTCGAGGAGCTGATCGACGCGGCGGTCGACGCGATCGGCTACGAACCCGAGTTACCCTGACGCCGGCCGCAACCACGAGGCTTTCACCGCCAGCCGCCGAACCGCCGCCATGCATTTCGATCAGCGAACCCAGCGCGCGCTTGCCGACGTGGGACTCTCCTCTGACGAGATTCGTGCGGCGAGCGAGGCAGTCGTCGCGGCCACAGACGACGCTGCCGACGAGCTCGAAGCCTTCTTCGGCGATCTCGATACGGTCTACTCCGACATGGACCAGGCCCACAGCGCGAGCGAGTTCCCCGAGCACGGCGTGGAGTATCTCGACCTGTTCACCCACGCCGACGACATCCGGGGATACCTCCGTTTCTCGACGTGGGGCGTCCCGGTCGAAGGTGGGCGTGTCCTCACCGACGACGTGGTCGAACTCTCGCTCGGGCCCACAGTTCGGGATCGGGTCCGTTTCGCGGCCGACCGCGACACGCTGCGGTAGACGATCACGGCACTTCGCTACCGCGTTTTCGACTCGTCATCCCGACGGAGGTATCGCCACGCCGCGAGGCCGACGCCACCGAGTGCCGCGGGCACGCCGAACCCTGGTCCTGCACCAGCGCTGCCCCCATCGGCAGTTTCATTGCTCGCTGCTTCGGCTCCGCCTGCCGAACCAGTTGCCGTCGGTACGGAGCCGTTCGCGGTCGTCGTGTTGCGGTTCGCTGTTGCGTTGCGGCCCGTTGCGGCTGTTGCGGTCGATTCTGGCACCGGGCCGGCACGATCGGGGAACGTGTAGAGGTACGCCTGCGGGAGTTCGCCATACTGGTTCCAGCTACAGCCCACGAAGAACTCCCCGGGGACCCCGAGCACGGTCGCCCAGAAACTCGTGTCCTGGCTTCGTCGCCAGCGGGCGATCTCCTCGGGGTTCGCGGGATCGCTCACGTCGTGGATCTTCACGCCGCCGCGGTACCACGACGAGTAGAGTCGGCCGTTGGCGAGGTCGAAGTTGTGCGCGGTGGTCCAGAGCCCGCCGTAGCTCGGGGCCGGTGTCGGTGGGGGATCGATCGTGGCGAGCTCTTCGGGATTTTGCGGCGACTCGATGTCCCAGAGTGTGATCCCGCCCGGGCCGCCCTCGCCCTCGACGGCCCACGACTCGACCCCGACGCCCATGACTGCTGCGTCGTCGTCGACGGTAACGTAGTGTGAGTTGCCCGGCGGAACCAGCTGTGCGCGCTGGAGTGCTTCACCCGAGAGCGACGCGAGCTTATCCGGCGGCAGGCCACCAACTCGCGTGATCGCGGTCGGATTCGATGGGTCGCGCACGTCGACCAGCCACGTCCCGGCGTCCCAGTGGGCGATGTAGGCCGTCCCGTCCTGCACCCAGATGTCGTGGACCGTCGCGGGAAACAGGGGAATCTCTCCCCAGTTCGGCTCATTGAGGATCGACCACCGCCCGACACGCTCCGGGTCGTCGTCTTCGATATCGACGATCGTCATCCCGACGGTATCGCCGTCGAACTGCGAGAGATACGCTCGACTATCCGTCAGGAAGGCGTTGTGGATGGCGTAGTCGGTCTCGTGGACCGCGACTCGTTCGGGGTTCGCCGGGTCACTCACGTCGTAGAGCACCATCGCGTTGATCCCCGCACCCGGGTTTGCGGGACCGACGACGATCAGTCGGTCACCAGCGAGTTTGGCGTCGCGGATGTCGCGGAGGGGACCGTTCTCGCGGTCGGCGAGCAGCTCTCGGCGGTCGGCGAGCACCCGCGGATTTTGTGGATCGCTCAGATCGACGACGCCGAATCCGGTCGTGGCGGCGAGAAAGGCCGTCCGGCCGTCGTCGCTCGTGACGACTTCGGTCGCGCCATCGAGCGGAACGCGCCCAAGTGGCTCGTACCTGGATTGGGCGGTCGAGCGCCGGGCGACGGCCGGCAGCGAGAGCGTCCCGGCCGCAGCGTACAGCAGTTCCCGGCGTCGCATACGCGGTGTTCGGTCCGGAACGGGTATGGGTTGTGGTTCCGGCGACTCATTGACTTCCCTCGAACCCGTGACGGAGGCTTTTGCTCGTCCCGCTGGTATTGCGGTCCGCATGGTGAAGATTGCTATCGACGAGGCGGCACAGAGCGAGATCGACGCCGAGATGTGAGCACTCCCACGTCGATCGCCGGCTCGGCGGTTCTACCGGCCCTCACTCGCGGCGATCGGCCGGATCGCCGGTGCCGTCGGTGAGCGCGCTCGCGAGCGCGCCCCGGACTACGACGTCGTCGCCGAACTCGGTGAGTCTGACCTCGGGGACGTTGGTCATCACGAGGTCGTCGAGCCGGTCGCGGATCGGATCGACCACGAGTGCCTCGTTGTTGAGCGCGACCGCCCCACCGACCGAGATCACGAGCGGCGCGTAGGCGTGGACCACGCCCGCCACGCCCATCGCGTTCCACTCCGCGAGGCGATCGACGACCTGTTCGGCGAACGCGTCCTCGCGAGCGTGGGCGAACACGTCGACGGCGTCGAACCCCTCCTCGTCGATCGGGAGGGCGGTCGCGGGTCGGTCGGCGTCGTTCCAGAGCAGCCGTGCGTACGCCGGGATGTTCGACCCCGAGCAGTACGCCTCCCAGTGACCGTCGTGGCCACAGCCACAGGTCAGCCGTCCCGCGGGGTCGACGGCGTAGTGGCCGACCTCGCCCGCGTTGCTGTCCCACCCTTTGAGGACGGAGCCATCGACGGTGACGCCCGCACCGATCCCGCTCGAAATCGTGAGGTAGACCATGTCGTCGGGGTTACGCTCGGCGTGATACCGTTCGCCGATCACGCCCGCGGCGACGTCCTTGTGGAGGTGGATTCGATCCGAGTCCACGAGGTTCGAGATCGGCCCGGTGAGCGGAACGGTGTCGACCGCGATGTTGGTCGGTTCGACGATCCCTTCGGTGGGATCGAGGCGGCCGGCGGCGGCCACACCGACTGCCTCGATCGCCTCCGGAGACGTGTCCGCCGCCAGGCACGCCTCGCGGAGACAGTCGAGTATCGCGTCGGTGACCGGGAGCCCCGTGGAGAGGTCGGGCGGGACCGGCCGCTTGTCGCTGCCATCGATTTTACCGTCGGCGTCGGCGACGACCGCGCGGACGTTCGTCCCCCCGAGATCGACGCCGGCGTACCTCGCCATACGTCGGCAACGACGGTCCTCGTCTTAACTCATCGGCATTGGGATCGCACCGGCGGATGGAAGCCCCCTGGGGACGAACGTGGCCCCATGATCGACCCCGATCTCGCCGGCCGAACGGCGCTCGTCACCGGCAGTGCGAAGGGTGTCGGCCGTGAGCTCCTGCTCGCGCTCGCCGACTGTGGTGCGTCGGTCGCCGTCCACTACAACACCAGCGCCGACGCCGCCGACGATGTGGCCGAACTGGCCCGCGAGCACGACGTCGACGTCACGACTGCACAGGCCGACGTCACCGACCCCGAGGCCGTCGACGACCTCTTTGCCACCGTCGAGGGCGAGTTGGGGAGCGTGGACGTGCTCGTGAACAACGTGGGTGCGTTCGCGCCGACTCACTGGGAGGTGATCGACTTCGAGACGTGGAATCGGGTGCTCGAAACCAACCTGAACGGGACCTACCTCTGTTCGAAGCGCGCGCTGGATGGGATGCGCGCGGCCGAGTGGGGCCGGATCGTCAACGTCGGCTACGCGAGCGCCGACCGACTGCTCGTCAGCCCACAGAACTTCCCCTATTTTGTGGCCAAAGCAGGCGTGTTGATGTTCACTCGGATGCTCGCCGCCGACACCCAAGAGGAGGGGATCACGGTAAACGCGATCTCACCGTACGTGGTCGAGAACTCCGACGTGTTCCCCGACAGCCTGCCTCGTGGACGAGCAGCGAAATTCGAGGACATGGTCCAGGCGATGTGCTTTTTCCTCGAAGCCGACAGCGACTATCTGAGCGGACAGAACGTCGCTGTCGACGGCGGGTGGCGGCCAGAGCGAGTGTAACCTTCGCCACCGAACCGCTCATCGAAAGTGGCGACAGTACGGGAAAGAGAGGCTGTTGGTCGACGTTCGATGAGCGCGAACGAGTCCCCGCAAGCTGCGATTCGGGCCGGGACCGACAGGGTTTCACCGTCCGCGCCCGCATCGAAACCCAATGAGCAAGGACGTTATCGAGGTCCGTGGCGCGGAAGAACACAACCTGAAGGATCTCGACGTCACCATCCCACGCGAGGCGTTCACGGTCGTCACCGGACTCTCCGGTTCGGGGAAATCATCGCTCGCCTTCGAGACCGTCTACGCCGAGGGCCAGCGCCGATATATCGAGAGCCTCTCGGCCTATGCCCGGAACTTCCTCGGCCAGATGGACAAACCCCAGGTCGAGAACGTCGAGGGGCTCTCGCCGGCGATCTCGATCGATCAGAAGAACGCCGCCAACAACCCCCGCTCGACGGTGGGCACAGTTACAGAGCTCCACGACTACCTCCGGCTGCTCTACGCTCGCGTCGGCACGCCGCACTGCCCCGAGTGTGGCCGTGAGGTCGGCGAACAGTCCGCCCAACAGATGGTTCGCCGGATTCTGGAACTCCCCGAGGATACCCGGGCGAAGATCGCCGCACCGGTCGTCCGCGACCAGAAAGGCGCGTTCGAGGACCTGTTCGACGAGCTCGTGAGCGAGGGGTACTCCCGCGTCGAGGTCGACGGCGAAACCTACGATCTCGCGACCGAGCGGCCCGACCTCGACGAGAACTACGATCACACCGTCGACGTGGTGGTCGACCGCGTGAAGGTGAGCGAAGAGGCCCGCTCGCGGATCACCGACAGCGTCGAAACCGCCCTCGAAGAGGCCGACGGTGTGCTCAAAGTGATCCTTCCCGACCCGCCAGCGGACGCCGACATCGGCGGATCGACCGCGCGGGCGACCGGCGATCTCGCGGGGGAGGCTGACGACCGCGCGGTCGTGGAGTTCTCCGAGGCGCTCGCGTGTACCCACTGCGGGATCGACATCTCCGAGATCGAGACTCGATCCTTCTCGTTCAACAGCCCACACGGAGCCTGCCCAGCGTGTGAGGGGATCGGCGAGACCAAGGAGGTCGACGAGGACCTCGTGATCCAGGACCCCGAGAAACCGCTGCGCGAGGTGTTCGAACCGTGGAGCTACTCCCGGTCGTACTACCAGACGCGCCTCGACGCCGTCGCGGCCCACTTCGACGTCTCGCTGGATACGCCGTTCGCCGATCTCGACCCCGACATCCAAGAAGCGTTTCTTTATGGTACGTCCGAGAAGGTGGTCTTCGAACGTCGGACGAAAAACGGCACCCGGCGGAAGGAAAAGCGCTTCGAGGGTGTGATCCCCAACCTCGAACGCCGTCACGTCGAGACCGAGAGTTCGGGGACGCGCGAGCACATCGAGAAGTTCATGGCGACGACGACGTGTCCGGCCTGCGAGGGAACCCGGCTCAAACCCGAGAGTCGGGCGGTGCTGATCGACGACACGCCGATCACCGCGGTCAACCAGCTCTCGATCGGCGACGCGCTCGCGCACTTCGAGGGGATGGAGGCCGACATGACTGAGCGCGAGCGGACCATCGCCGAGGAGATTCTGAAGGAGATCCGCGCCCGGCTCGGGTTCATGTGCGAGGTCGGACTCGAATATCTCACGCTCGATCGTCAGGCGGCGACCCTCTCGGGTGGCGAATCACAGCGTATCCGGCTCGCGACTCAGATCGGTTCCGGACTGGTGGGTGTGCTCTACGTGCTCGACGAGCCCTCGATCGGGCTCCACCAGCGTGACAACGACCGTCTCCTGAACACCTTGGCGGAGCTTCGCGATCTCGGGAACACCCTCCTCGTCGTCGAACACGACGAGGAGACGATGCGCCGAGCCGACGAGGTCATCGACATGGGGCCCGGCCCCGGCAAGCGGGGCGGCGAAGTCGTCGCCCAGGGTCCAGTCGAGGAGATCGAGGCCGCCGACGGCTCGATCACGGGCGACTACCTCAGCGGCCAGAAGGCGATTCCAGTACCCGAGGAGCGCCGCGAACCCGACGGCGAGCTGGTTGTGCGAGGAGCGCGCCAGCACAACCTTGACGATCTCGACGTCTCGATTCCGTTGGGCTGCTTCACGGCGATCACGGGCGTCTCGGGCTCCGGGAAGTCGACCCTGATGCACGACGTGCTCTACAAAGGCCTCGTCCGCGAGATGAACGACAACCGCTCCGTCGATCCCGGCGAGCACGACGCCATCGAGTACGACGGGATCGAGACCGTCCGACTGATCGATCAATCGCCGATCGGTCGGACGCCGCGCTCGAACCCCGCGACCTACACTGGCGTATTCGACTACGTCCGAAAGCGCTTTGCCGAGACCAAACTCGCCAAACAGCGCGGCTACGAGAAGGGTCGCTTCTCCTTCAACGTCAAGGGCGGCCGGTGTGAGGCCTGCGGCGGTCAGGGCACGGTCAAGATCGAGATGAACTTCCTCTCGGACGTGCACGTCCCCTGCGAGGAGTGTGGCGGCGCGCGCTACAACGACGAGACCCTCGACGTGACGTTCAAGGGGAAAACCATCGCGGACGTGCTCGATATGTCGGTCGAGGAGGCCTACGAGTTCTTCGAAGCTGACACCCGGCTCGAACGCCGGCTCCAGCTGCTTCGGGATGTCGGTCTGGGCTACATGCGACTCGGCCAGCCCTCGACAACCCTCTCCGGTGGCGAGGCCCAGCGCGTCAAGCTCGCCGAAGAGTTGGGGAAGAAACAGACCGGCGACACACTCTACCTCCTCGACGAGCCGACGACGGGGCTGCACTCCGCCGACGAACGCAAGCTCATCGACGTGCTCCAGCGCCTCGTCGACAACGGTAACACCGTCGTGGTGGTCGAACACGAACTCGATCTCGTGAAGAACGCGGACCACGTGCTCGACCTCGGACCCGAGGGCGGCGAGCACGGCGGCGAGGTCGTCGCGGCGGACACGCCCGAGGCGCTGACTGAAATCGATGACTCCCACACCGGGCGGTACCTCCGCGACCTGCTGCCTGGCGTCGATTTGGAGGGGCCGCGTGCGGAGCGGCGTGTCGGGGCCGCCGGCGACGACTGACGTTCACGTGGGTTCCGCCGCCGATCACTCTTCGACGAGTTGCGCCACGGCGTCGTAAACGTCGCTCCGATCCAGCGCGGAGCGCACGAGCAGCCGACCGCCGATGCTCGCCGGACTGATCACCGTGTCGGCTCCTGCGCGTTCGAGCTTCGGGACGTTCTCGCGGTCGGTCGCGGCCGCGACGATGTACACCTCGTCGTTCAGGTCCCGCGCCGTCAGCACCGCGAGCGCGTCCTTGGCGTCGTCGTCGGTCGCGACCACGACCGCCCGTGCGTCGTCGATGCGGGCGTGCTGGAGTGGTTCCTCGTCGCTCGGGTTCGCGGTGAGGACGTCGACGCCGCGATCCGATAGTGCCGACGCTTGCTCGGAATCCGGCGTGATGACGAGGAATTCGGCGGCGTCGGTGAGTTCCGTGACTACGGGTTCGGTGAGGTCGCCGTAACCGAGCACGAGCACGTGATCCTCGAGGAGTTCGAGTTGACCCCCGCTCATGCGTCCGAGTGCCCGCGAGAACCGCGCTTCGATCGCGGGGCCCAGCAGCGTCCCGAGCGCGAGCGCGAAGCTGCTGGCCCCGAGGAGCACGACCGAGATGCCGAACAGCCGCGCTGCCTGGCTCGTCGGCACCGCGTCGCCGTAGCCGACCGTGCTCGCGGTCGCGATCGTGTAGTAGAACGCGTCGATCGGGGTGTCGATAGTGGTGAAGTCTTCACGAAGCGTGTACGCGCCCACCGTCCCATAAACCTGTGTGGCGACGAGCGCGGCCCCGGCAGCCAGCTGGGACGTCGAGACCGAAAGCTCCCGGTCGAACCGTGCGGCGTTCGCGAGCACCACCGGCAGCGTCACGATCGAGAGCACGACGAGCGGCACCGACAGCGAACTCGACTGGAGCAGTCCCTGGAGCGCACCCATCGGGAGGAGGATGGTCGTCGCGTACCACGCGACACGCAGTCGTCGCCGGAGCCCGAGCGCGCTCACGACGAGCAGAAAGCCGGTGAGTGCGCCCGTGAAACCGGCGGTTCGCTGTATCCACTCCGGAACGAATTGTCCGAGCGGGCCGACGACGCTCCGCGCACCGATGTTCGCGACCCCGGTCGCTACCGACAGCGCGGCGACGGTCGCGGCGAGGAGGACCGTGAGCCGGCCGCCGTGGCGCTGCCAGTACGAACGAAGCGGCGTGCTGTCCACTCGCGTTGCTACCAGGCCACATCGATAAAACTGGACCGATGCCGCGCCGTGGTCCCATTCCGTCCGTCCCATCCGCTCGTTCGTCGATCCGCGAACACCAGAATCGCGGCGTTTGGGCCCTCAGACTCGCCAGTACGAGGGAGTGAACACGATGAGGACCGAGAGGATCTCGAGGCGGCCGATCCACATCAACAGCGCCATGTAGACCTTCGCAACCCCCGAGAACGGCAGGAAGTTGTTCATCGGCCCCACGACGCCGACCCCGGGTCCGACGTTGCCGAGCGTCGCGATCGCCGCGCTCACCGCCTCGATGCCGGAGAGTTCGAGGCCGATCAGGTGGCCGTCGATGTAGAGCACTATCGTCGAAACCGCGAAGATCACGATGAAGAGCATCACGAACACGAACACGCTCCGGATCGTGTCCTCGTCGGTCGGTCCCGAGGGGAGCTCGATCGGCCGCACCGCTTCGGGGTGGATCGAGGTGAACAGCTCCCGGGCCATCGCCTTCTGCACGAGATACCACCGGATGATCTTGATCGAGCCCGCTGCGGAGCCCGCAGACCCTCCCAGAAACATCGCAAAGAGGAGCACGACCTGGCTCGACTGGTCCCACGTGTTGAAATCCATGCTCGCGTAGCCCGTGGTGGTCACGATCGCGGCGGTCTGGAAAACGGCCTGGCGCACCGAGTGCTCGACGTTGCCAGGGATCGTCGCGACTCCGGAGGGAACCTCGTCGAGGCCGACGCCGGCGAACAGCAAAACAGCGAGGAGGCCGCCGACGACGCCCATCGCGAGGAGATACGACCGGAACTCGACGTTGCGGAACAGCCGTCCGGGTTCGCCGCGCATGGCGTACCAAAAGAGCGCGAAGTTGGTGCCGGCGACGATCATGAAGACGATCACTGCCCACTGGATCGCCGGCGAGAACGCCTCGACGCTCCGTGCTTCGGGCGAGAACCCGCCCGTCGGAAGCGTTGTCAGGGCGTGTGAGACCGCGTTGTAGAAATCCATTGCGGGGGCTACGCCGGCGAGGTGGAGGCCGTAGTACACCGTGACCGCGAGCGCCGTGAACCCGACGTAGATCCCCCAGAGCGCCCGAGCGGTGTCCTGAATCCGCGGGGTAAGCTTCTCGATCGAGAGGCCGGGTGCTTCCTCGCCGATGACCTGTGCGCCACCGACCGAGAGTTCGGGGAGGATGGCGACCATGAGCACCAGAATCCCCATCCCTCCGATCCACTGGGTGAGCTGTCGCCACAACAGAATCGACCGCGAGTGCTGTTCGAATGAGATCTCCGCGAGGACGGTCGATCCCGTCGTGGTGAACCCGCTCATGCTCTCGAAGAAGGCGTTCGCCGGGTGGGCGATCGTACCCTGGCCCGCGAGCAGGTACGGGAGCATCCCGACCAGCGGGACGATCAGCCACGTGAGGCTCACAACGAGGAACGCCTCGCGGTGGCCGAGCTGAGCGTCGGATCGGAGCCGATCGAGGACGACGCCCAGCCCGCCCATCGCCGCGATCGTCACGAGAAACGGGATCGGGTCCTCGCCGTAGTAGAGTGCGACCGCCGCCGGTACGAGCGGCGCGAGCGCCATGTATTTGAGCACCAGGCCGACGAACCCCAGACTCGACTTGTAGTCGATATAGATGTCGAGATCGAAGCTGAGAGCGTCAGTCACCGCACTCAGCCGGTCGGTGCGCATGCGACTGTGTGGGTGCCCGTCCGACAAATAAGGGGCTCGATACACGAACCGAGAACCGCCCAGCGGCGAGCGCGCACGGCGTACTCGGTGCCGGCCGGGGACGAACGTTTTGAATCACCGCCGCGTAGCCCTCGCCATGCCAACGATCCACGCCGCGATGCGGAACGGGCTGCTCGTCGCCGAACGCGACGACGATGACGCCGCGGACCACGACGCCTGGCGGACGACGCAACGCCTCGGGGATCACGACCTCGAATGCGTCGCGGTCCACCCCGAGGCTCCCGGTCGCGTCTTCGTCGGGACGTTCGACGCGGGGCTCCACCGGAGCCAGGACGGTGGGGAGAGCTTCGAGCGCGTCGGCGAAGGAACCATCGGCGAGCACGTGATGTCGCTCGCAGTCGATCCGGAGAGTCCGAAAACGATCTGGACCGGGACCGAGCCGAGCGCGGTCTACCGATCGACCGACGGCGGCGAGTCGTGGGAGCGCCGCGAAGGACTCACCGACCTGCCGTCCTCGTCGGAGTGGTCGTTCCCGCCGCGGCCCGACACCCACCACGTCCGGTGGATCGAACCCGACCCCCACAGCCCGGACCATCTCTACGTCGGGATCGAGGCAGGTGCGCTGGTCGAAACCCACGACGCCGGCGCGACGTGGGAGGACCGCGTCGAAACCGCGCGCGTCGACAACCACTCCCTCGCCACGCACCCCGATGCGCCCGAACGCGCGTGGTCGGCGGCGGGCGACGGCTACGCCGAGACTCACGACGCCGGTGAGACGTGGGTCCATCCGCAAGAAGGTCTCGGCCACCGGTACTGCTGGAGCGTCGCGGTCGATCCTGCCGATCCCGATACCGTCCTACTCTCGTCTGCAAGCGGTCCTCGATCGGCACACAACGCCGACACCGCCGAGAGCTACGTCTACCGCAAGCGTGGCAATGGCTCGGAGTCGGATGCCGACTCGTGGGAGCGCCTCGACGACCGCGGCCTCCCGACCGGCGAGGGCGTCGTCCGCGCGGTGCTCGCGCCGGGCGCGGCGGGCGAGTTCTACGCGGTCAACAACCGTGGTCTCTTTTTCACGACCGACGCCGGCGATTCCTGGACCCGTCTCGGCGTCGAGTGGCCTGCGGCGTTCGAGTCACAGACGCCGCGCGGCCTCGCCGTGCTCGGCTGATCTGCACGGCGGTCGACGGCGCACGCTCGTTGCCGGGTCAGTTCTCGAACTCGGTGCGTTCGGTCGTGGGGGTCGGGCCGTCGCGGTCGGCGTAGAACGCGCGATAGGTCGCCCGATACCGCGCGAGCTTTCGATAGAGGAAGTAGCCGAAGAACCCATCGTACAGCACGACGAACCCAAGAAGTGTCACGAAGTTCGGAACCCCGAGCACCGCCGCCGCGATGGCCGGAACGAACGTGAGCGTGTTGTAGGTCGCGTGGATCAGCGCGGCGATCAGGAGGCCTTTGATCACGATCGGGCCCGCACGATCGCGGTTGAACTTCGCCAGCCCGAGGTAGTAGCCTGCGAAAGCCGAGTAGATCACGTGGCCCGGTCCGGCGATCGCGCGGGCGGGCGTGATCCCGCCGCCCGCACCGAGGATGTTGCCGATCACCGGGGTGCTGACTGCGTCGGTGATGTAGAGGGCGTTCTCGATCGATGCGAACCCGAGACCCGCGACCGCACCGTACACCGCGCCGTCGATCACCGCGTCGAAACGCGAACTCCGGTAGGCGTAGATCCTGACTGCGAGCCACTTCACCGTCTCCTCGACCGGTCCGACCACGAGATAGAAAAACCAGACCGTTCCCACCACCGGCACCAGTTCGAACACGTTACCGAATGCGGAGTTGACCAGCGCGGCGAACCCCGCGAACAGTGTCCCGAGCGCGAACGTCGCAGCGAGCAAGGATAGTGGCTCCGCCGACGTCACATCCGTATGCCAGACGAACGCGACGAGCGCGAGCGCCGGCAGGATCGACAGCAGCGTGAACCCGCCGACGATGGGGTTCGTGACTCGCGTGAGATCGGTGCTCGACAGCAACAACCAGAGGATGGCGAGCGACGCGAGCACCAGGATTAGTTGTGCGGTCGCCTGCAACACCCGATAGAGCGTGACCGCGATCCCGTCGAGCGGCGACCGCACCTCCCACGTCGTCACATCGTAGAGATCGCGCGTCCCGTCGTCGCGCGCCTGCACCGGATCGTGTCCGTCCACCATACCCGCTTCTCGGCCCCCTGTTCCTAACCGTTGTCCCTGTCCGAAAAAACCATGTGATTATATAACATTATCGCCTTTAGGCGTAGATTGATGTGGTTCCGTCGACGAGCCACAGGTCCATGACACCACGAAGCACATCGCGAGGGATTCTTTACGCGACACTCCCGACCGAGAAGTCGGACGAGGAGGAACAACCGACGGCAGTAGAGACGACAGAGGAACCCACGGCGGCGCGGTCGAACGCCGGCCCCGCTCCTGCGGACGACTGATTCGACGGACCCCTTCTCCGCTGGTTACTCTCGCCGAGCGTGAGCTACGCCGACTCGATTTCGACGTACCGTACCTGCACGTCGACCGGACCGGGATCGACGATCACTCCCGGGAAATCGAGTGTCCCGAGTGCGCCGTCGATGCGTTGATCGAGCGGTGCGGCGAGACTCGCCGATTCGCTATCCGGCGGTTGGCCGACGACGACGGTCACGTTCGTCGGTTCACGTGGCGGGACGGGATCGTCGTAGCCGAACTGGACGTTGAGGAGCGTGAGCTGCTCGTACTCGGGTTGGTCGAGGAGTTCCTCGACATCGCCCCGAACCTCCTGTTCGAACGTCGCGGTGCGGTAGGAGTCGTAGGTCACGACGCCGAGAAAGAGGGACAGAACGAGGATCGCGGCCACTAGCGCGCCGACGCGCTTGCGGGTGGCGCGCCGCGCGGTATCCTCCTTGAACCAGTGGTCTGGCCGATAGCCTCGATACCAGAGCACCGCGAGCGCGGTTACGTTGATCGAGAGCACGTTCACGAGCACCAGCACTGTGGATCCGAGCACGGTCCCGGGCAGCCCCCACGCGATCCCGATCCCGATCACGCCGAGCGGCGGGACCAGCGCCGCCGCGATCATCACGCCGACGATCGCGGCCGACACGCCCGAGGCAAGGCTTGCCGCGCCCGCCACGCCCGCCCCGAGCGCGACCGCGAGCGAGAGGAAGTCCGGTGTGAGCCGCCCCCTGACTTGGCTGATCGCGAGCACGTCGGTGCCCGGTGGGATCACGTTCGTCACTCTGGCGAGGCCGGCGAACGCGGTGGCGGCGACGATCGCAATGGCGAGCCCCACGGCTTGGAGTCTGAGCCCCGTGCGGAACATCTCGCGATCGTCGACCACGGTCCCGACGGCGGTCGACATCGCCGGACCGATCAGCGGCGCGATCACCATCGATCCCACCACCACCGCCGGCGAGTCGAGCAGGAGGCCGGCGGTGGCGACCACCGCACTCACGATCGTCATCACAAGATAGGTTCCGGTGGTAGGAACGAGCTCTCTGGCACGTGCGTGAAGCTCCTCGCGTGCGATCCGCTTGTCGGTGTCTTCCTCGTCGTAACGTTCTTCTAGCTGGTCGAATCGGCGTGAAACCACGGTTTCGGCATCGAGAACGACAGTGTAAGCGTCCTCGTCGATCCCGGTCTCGCGGAGCCGATCGAGCACTGGCTCGACCGCAGTCGTCGGCAATGGAAAGGAAACCACTCCGGTGAACTCCCGGCCACTCGTCTCCTCGGTCAGCACGTAGTCGATTCCCTCGTCGTCGAGGGTGCGGAGGATCGCTTCGCGCTTGCCTGCCGGGATCGTCACCTGGACCAGTCGCACACGCGGTGCTCTCGGCGGATGGTCAAATATCCGTGGATGTACTGTTGGTCAGATACCGTGCTTTTGGTGGCAGTGGCGCGCGGGAGCAAAGCGACTCGCGCGAGGTCTGCACGAGCGGTACGAGGCGCGAACGGAGTGAGCGCCTCGATGCGAACGGGGAGCATAGCGACCCGTGAGCGAAGCGAGTACAGGCTCGTCAGAGCGGCGCTCTGACGGTGGATGAGCGGAGCGAGCGGCGCGAGCGGAGCGAATCGGTTGGGGAGGGCGTGGCCTGCGACCTCTCATTTGCGTCGTGATTCGTCACAGACGAGTTGGCTGCCGTCTCCGAGTTCGAGGCAACGCTGTTCAACGACTTCCGGCCGAACGAATGCGACACTCGGTAGGGAGAGTTAACCGATCGCAACCGGTACACCAGTCATGTTCGAGGGACGCCCGAATCGCGGCGCGGAGATCGTCTTCTGCGGTCGGTCGAACGTCGGCAAGTCCACGCTGCTCCGCGAGCTCACGGGGCACGACTTCCAGACTGGACAGAAACCAGGTGTGACGCGCTCGCCCGGCCACTACGACTGGAACCCCGAGGATTTCGTGCTTACCGATCTTCCGGGATTCGGGTTCATGTCCGGCGTTCCGGATGAGGACCGTGAGCGGATCAAGACCGACGTCGTCCAGTACATCGAAACCCACGCTGAGAAAATCCTCGTGGGAGTGCTCGTGATCGACGGCAAGAGCGCCGTCGATATCATCGATCGCCATACAGAGCGCGGTGACATCCCTCACGACGTCGAACTGTTCGATTTCCTCCGCGACGTCGGAATCCCCACCGTGGTCGCGGTCAACAAGATGGACAAGGTCGACGACCGCGACGAGCGGCTGAACGCCATCTGCGAGCGCCTCGGCCTCCCCTCGCCGTGGCAGCAGTGGCAGGACACGATCGCACCGGTGAGCGCGAAACGCGGCTCGATCGGCCCACTGACCGACGCGATCGGTTCCCATCTCCACGAACAGAAACGTGACGACCTCCTGAAGTTCTTCTAGAACCCACCTTTTCCTTCGGGGGTTCGCTCGCTACGCTCGCTCAACCCCTCGCAAAAATCTGGACCAAAAACACCCGCTCGCTCACTCGCTCCGCTCGATCGCTCGCGGTGCGATCGCTGGCGCTTTCCACGACCGCAACTGCACCGCCCGAGCCCTCGGCCGCGAGGTGCGAGCGGAGAGGAACGACCCGCGAGCCGCGAAACGCCTTTGCCCTCGACCCACCAGGTCCGCAACCGCACCGCTTTCCGCACGCGATCGGACGACGAGCGAAAATCCATCACCGACTCAAATCGTTCCCGAGTGTGGCGGCGGGAGCAGGACTTCCGTATCGGGGTGAGCGGCGCGCCACTCGCCCCACGTGGTGAACGACGAGGGCACGATCGTGAGTGTCTCGCCGGTTTGTGGTCCACAGATCGCCCGTGCGAGGATCTGACTCCAGTAGCTCCGGGTCGCGAGGTCGTACATCACGAGGTTGCCGTTGTTCCTGATCGCTGCGTCGGTTCGGTTGCCGTGTGCGGCCCCGAACACCTGTCCCTCGGCCTCGCTCGCGGCCTCGTACACCCGAGGAGCCTGCCAGAGCAGTCCGGAGACGCCGAAGATCGTCTCCTGGCCGTTCACCCTGCGCTCGGCGACGAGGCCGCTCTGACAGAGCGGACAGTACGTGACGATCACCGGACCGGCGAGGTCGTCGCCGGACGAGGCCTGACGAGTCTTCGAGGCCGGCTCGATTACGTCGTTCACGATTTCGTGGACCCACAGCACCGACAGCGGGTACGCACGCGGCGTCTCGCCAGCCAGCCCGATGACCGTCTGTTCGTCGGCCAGCCCGGTCTGGTCCCGGAAGTAGTACTTCTCTTCGGCGTCGATCCCGGACCAATCGGTGGCGAACGCGGGTTCAGTGACGGCGTCGATACCGAAGTCCTCGTTTATCTCCTCGGTACAGACGTCCGACGGCAATCCCTCTTCGGCCAGCGAGTCGATGGACACCGCTTCGGTGGTGGTGGATGCTGCGGTGGTCCGAGCGTCGCCCGGATCGGTCGGCGCAGTGGACGCGTTCGACACGTCGGCATCGGTGTCTCGATCGCCGATCAGACCGCCGAGACAACCCGAAATTCCGAGGGCGGGAACCGTACCGACGCCCGTGAGGAACCTCCGGCGGTTCATGATCCGTTTCGGTGCCCCACCCGCTTAGCCCGTTCGCGCTCGGGCGGCGTCGGCTCACAACCCCTACACCGAAGACGACGGAGCTCCTCGATCGAGTCGTGAGCGGGTACATCATCGAGATCAAACCGTCCGCCCGGCGAAGCAGTCGAGTCGCCGGCGAGTGGGTCCACGAATCCGGCCCACGACGACGGTTCGCATCGAAGGCACTCGCCCGCGAGTGGGCTCGGACGGCGAGCGCCGACGAACCCGTCTGGGTGCAGGACGTTCCGGCCCACGATCCGAGTCCGGTCGATGGCTATCTCGTCGGCGGCCGGCGCACCACCGGTTCCCGGGCCACGGCAGGCAGCCAGTCGTCGCTCGACGGCGAGTAAGCCGAACACGACGCTTTTGCCCCCATAGCGCGAACCGCGAGCATGGCCGAATCACCGGGCGAGCCAGCGATGAGCCGAAAGCGCGCGGCCCTCGCCGTGCTCCCGTTTCTCCTGATCGGGCTGACGGGACTCGTATTCGTGCTCCGATCGGGTCTCGATTTACTGTGGGGGCTCGCCATCCTGCCACCGATCCTGTTCACCTGTGTCCTCGCGTGGATCGCCTTTCGAAGCGGCTTCGCGGATCGATAGCTCGAGCAGCACGAGCGCAGCGCTATCGAGTTGCTGTGTCGAGAAGCGCCGGGGGTGAGATTTGAACTCACGAGTCCGTGAGGACAGTTGCTTTCGAGGCAACCGCCTTGGCCAGGCTAGGCTACCCCGGCTTCACCGACCGTTCGCCCGACGCCACTTTATTGGTTTCGATCTCGCACGCATCGCCATCGATAAGCGGCTCGGTTCCGGGAGTGTGCGCATGGAAGCCACGGACGCGGCCGTTGCGGATGCAGGTGAGGACATCGACACGGTGCTCGATGCGCTCTCCGCGACCGTCATCGCCGATCGGGAGCTCTTAGAAACCGTGCTGCTCGGCGTACTCGCCCGCGGCCACGTCCTGCTGGAGGACGTCCCCGGCACCGGGAAAACCCTGATCGCCCGGAGCGTCGCCCGCACGCTCGGACTCAGCTTCTCTCGCGTGCAGTTCACTCCCGACCTCCTGCCCGCGGACGTGACCGGCACGCACGTCTACAACGAGGGCACCGGCGAGTCCGAGTTCTCGTCCGGTCCGGTGTTCGCGAACGTCGTCCTTGCCGACGAGATCAACCGTGCGCCGCCGAAGACCCAGGCCGCGTTGTTGGAGGCGATGGAGGAGCGTCAGGTCACTGCCGACGGTGAGACCCACGACCTCCCCGAACCGTTCTTCGTGCTCGCCACCCAGAACCCCGTCGAGATGGCGGGCACGTTCGAACTCCCCGAGGCCCAAGTCGATCGATTCCTCGTCAAGACTGCCATCGGCTATCCCGACGAGGCTGGCGAGACCGAACTCCTCCGTCGACGAGCCGACCGAGATCGTCGGAGTCCGACCGCAAACGAGGTGCTCTCGACCGACGAGGTGCGTGCGCTCCAGGACGTTCCCGAGTCGATTCGCGTCGAGGAGGACCTGCTCGAGTACATGGTCGCACTGTCGCGGGCGACCCGCGAGCGCTCCGAATGTGACGTTGGCGTGTCGCCCCGCGGGACCCAGCGGCTGTTCGAGGCCACCCGCGTTCGAGCAGTGCTTTCGGGCCGCGAGTACGTTACCCCCGAGGACGTCAAGCGGGTCACGCGGTCGGTGCTCGCCCATCGGCTCGTGCTCACGCCCGACGCCGCCGTCGAGGGTGTCGACAAGCGAAGCGTGATCGAGGACGTGCTCGACGAGGTGCCGGTCCCGACGGTCTGAGCAACAGACCGACGACACTCCACGGGAACGAGCGGTCCCGAAGCACCTGCCAGCGAACCACGACCGCCGTAGGACGACCCAGATCTCGCCTCTCACAGTAGTCTGTTCGGAATGAGCGATGTCCTGCCGTTACGGTTTGGCACAGCACATTCTGATCAGTGGTATCCGATTCCAGAAGTGGTGTTTCCGATCGAAGACGGTCTGTGCTTTGTGGCCCTGGATCGATACGGGCTGGAAAGTATACATTCCTATTAGAGTCGCGCGTCCTCCCACACTTTCCAGCATTGATTGCTACTGATAACGTACCGTTAGATATCAGCCACTCGAACGAGGTGCAGACGATTCGATCGATTTTACCCGTCTGACGACCCGACGAGCCTGAAACAGTCCGAAACGATGTGGAACGAGTGAAGCGTTCATGATCTGGTAACTCATGGTATGGGTGCTGAGAACATGTCCAAGAAAATTTTCGGCGAGAGCGGTACAGTCTTCCCGTCTAGACGCGTGCTCGCGGTCGGCCTCGTCGCACTGGCGTTGGTGCTCGCCGGCTGCGGCGGTGGCGGCGACGGTGGCGGAAATGGAACCGCCGGTGAGGCCACCGATGCAGCTGGTGAAACGACCGCAGCGGCGGATGAAGCAACTGAGGCAGCAGACGAGACGACCGAGATGGATGAGACGACTGAAGCAGGTGAAACGACCGAGGCAGCGGAGACTACCGAAGCAGGCGAAACGACAATGGGCGAGACAACGATGGGTGAGACGACCATGGCCGAGACGACGGCAATGAATGGGTCGGGTGGGATGGATGGCAACGCTTCGCTTCGCGTGGCGCACATGTCTCCTGACGCACCGAACGTCGACGTCTACGTCAACAACGAGACGTTCCTCGAAGACGTGCCCTTCGGTACGATCAGCAACTACACCTCGGTGCCGCCGGGCGAGTACGCTGTAGCGATCACGGCTGCCGGTAATCGGAGCGCCGAAGTCTTCAGCGGTAACGTCACCGTTGAGGAGGCCGCGTACACGGTGACCGCGACGGGTGAGATCAGCGAAGATGCCGAAACGAGCTTCGCGCCGCTGATCCTCGAAGACGAGGCCGCTTCCGGCGAGAACGCTTCAGTCCGAGTGGTTCACGTGTCACCGGATGCAGGACCGGTCGACGTAACCGTGAACTCGACGGGTGCCGCGATTGCCGACAACGCCACCTTCGGTAACGCGACCGATTACGTTGAGGTCCCCGCTGGCGATTACACTCTCGATATCCGTGGTGCGACCGCGGACAATGACGGTCCGATCGTGGCGAGCGTTGACGTGAGTGTCGAGGGCGGCACCGCCTACAGCGCGTTCGCTGCGGGCTACGTGGCTCCCGATGATGCTCCAGCCGACACACCGTTCGAGGTCATCCTGACGACCGATGGCATGACCGCCTCGATGTCGAACGGAACCGCAGCAACCACGACCGAGGCCGAATCCTGAGCAGCACCGGCCGGTCGAACTGATATCTCAACCGAAGCCGGTACGGCCGATCGTGGCCGCCGGCACGAATTTTTCGCAGGGCAAAAGGGGGCAGCTACGTCGCTGTGGGACAGCACTACCGAGTCGGCAGACAAACAGCCGAATCCGATCGCTCCAAAGACGGACTACACGGACGCCATCGTCGGATCACGGCCGGAGCACGACGACCAGCACCACCGCCCCGCACAGCAGCGCGATCGGGACGAGCGCCGTTCCGCCATCGGCGGTGCGGAAGAGTACCATCCCGATCACCGCCGGGATCGCTGCCGTCACGACGCTCGCCCCAGCATGGACGAGTTCGAGGCGCGCGGTGCCGGCCTCGCGCCCGAGTTCCTCGCCAACGTCGATCCCGAAGGTGGCGATGTCCCACGCGACCACTGCAGCGGCGGTGGCGAACACCACCGCGACTGCGGGCGCGCCCACGAGTCCAGCGAGAACAACACCACAGAACAGCCCCGCGCCGCCGAGCGTGACGGCGGTCCGCCAGCCACGGACGAGACCGAGCCCCACGAGCACGAACCCGAGACCCCCGGCCGCGAGCGAAACGGTGCTGACGGCGAGCGCGAGCGTTCCCAGGAAGCTCGTGGCGAGCGCGAGTCCGACGCTGATCCGTGCGGGCGAGTCGTCGATCGGCGGCGTAGCGGTCGCGCTCACGCTGAGCCTCCCGCACGGGCGAGTGCCGTCGCCAACGGCTCGTCACGCCAGTCAAGTGCCGGAATCCCCGCACTCCGGAGGGTCGACAGGCGAAGTCGCCGTTCGGTGCGGGCCAGTCGGCGGCCGGGCGTCCCGTCGCTCGTGGAATCTGGACTCACGACCGTCACGCGGTGGCCGGCGGCGTCGAACCGCTGGAGGAGACGGACTACACTGTCGTCACACAGTGGCGAATACACCACGAGCTGGGCGTCATCCGGCAGGCGGCGGCGAAGGCGTCGCGCTTGGATCGAGGAATAGAACGGCGCGTCGGGCGGCGTGGGCGCGAGTGCGGGATGGGTCGCCAATAGCTCCTGTACTTGTGCGCGATGAGCTGTACCCGCACCGGGCGCGAGCCAGCACGGCTCGGGCGAGAGTGCCGCGATCCCCACCCGGTTCTCCTCGCTGGTGAGCACGTCGTACAGCGCGCCGGCAGCCCGGATGGCCCGCTCGACGGCGCTCTCGGCCTCGGGGCCAGGCGCTCTGTAGGCCTCCTCGCGGGCGTCGATCAGGAGCACGACCGACGCGGCGCGCTCCTCGCGGAAGTCGACGGTGGCGAGCTCGCCGGTTTTCGCCAGCCCGTTCCAGTCGATCCGTGAGAGTGGATCGCCCGGCCGATACTCGCGAGTGGTGTGGAACGCGACGCCGCTCCCGCCGATCTCGGTCAGCACGCGCCCCGGCTGGCCGGTGGTTTGCGCCCGGAGCGGGAGTTCGCCAGCGGCGTCGAGGCTCGGTACACAGGTGATCGGGGTGGCGTCGGCACGGACCCGACACACGCGCTCGGCCGTTCCGCTGACGTCCCGGGCCACCGCGAGTGCCGGCTCGAACGTGTGTTTCCCGCGCGTGGCGGTCACGTCGTACGAGAACGCCGTCGACTCGCCGGGTCGGAGTGCGGTCCCGAGCCGTGGCGAGTCGGACGTGGCGGTTAGTCCTGGTGGAACGCCATCGATCAGTCGGAGATCCGGGAGGGACGATTCGCCGGTGTTCGTCACTTCGACTGTGACCGTCACCACCTCGTCTGGGTCGGGATCGGCGTCGCTCACCGATCGTTCGAGCGCGAGAGAAATCTCCGGCGGACGCGCGGCGCGTGCGAGCGCGGCGAACGCGACCCCGACCGTCCCCGCAACCACGAGCGCCGGCTGGCTGGCGAGGACGCCCGCCGCACCCGCCACCAGCGCGAGCGCGCTCACGCCGCGCCACCGCTCGGTCCGGCGGGTGGCAGTCTCGTTCGGTCCGAGTTCGGCGTAGCCCTCGCTCGCCTGGGTCGACTCGGTGGCCATCATCGCTGCCCCGCGCGTCTGGCGAGCGCGTCGATCGCGTGACGCGCGCGCCGCTTGATCGTCGGCTCGGGGCTGAGCGACAGCCGGAGCTGGGTGGCCAGCGACACGTCCGCGTCGGGTTCGTCGGCGAAGAAGGCCGCCGCGTGAGGATCGTCGGTCCACGTCCCGTTCGCGAGTGCGTCGCGGGCTGCGTCTTCGACGAGGCCGTCGCGGACGAGCACCGCGATCGCGGTCGCTTCGAGCCGATCACGAACTTTTCGGCGGTCGCGCGCGCGGTTTAGCCGGCCGGGCGACGCCATCGCTGCGAGCTGCCGGTCGAACCCGTCACCCGGTGTCGCGTGGGACTGTGCCCGTTCCACTGCAGGCAGGGTCGGCCGGCGGTCCGTCGTGCCGAGTCGCGCCCGGACCGCCATCCCGGCGAGGACGAGTGCGACGATCCCGACGCCCGTGAGGATCGCGGCGTTCGGTCGGATACCGCTCCCCAGTCCGGGCGCGACCGCGACCGCGAGTCCGCCCACGACCAACGCGAGGCCGAGAGCCAGACCGAGCCGTCGACCCCGACTCATCGATCCTCCGCGTACTCGCGTTCGATCCGTCGGAGCGCGGTCACGGCCCGGTGCTCACGATCGTCGGTGACGCGCCGGCCGCCGTAGCGAACGGTGCGAAACAAGTCGGTGAGTTCGTCGACATCGTTCCGAGTCATCCCGGCGTCGGTCGCGGCGCGGGCGAACTCCCGCGGCGTGCTCGACCCGGGGTTGGCGACGTCGAGGTGGTCGGTCATCTCCTCCCACGCGCGGTACACTTCGTTCGTCGCCTCGCCCTCCTCGTCGATCCGGTCGGCCGCCCGACCGGCGGCGCGACCCACGCTGGCGGCGACGTCCGTCGTCGGATCGTCGGGCTCGGCCTCGGTGTCGGGCTCGTCCTCACCGTCAATCCGAGCGAAGTGAAACAATACGACAACACCGACGACCAGCACGAGCCCGACGAGCACCGCGAGCGCCGGTGATTCGGTCGTGACCGTTCGTGCGCCGTCGGTGAGTGAGCCACCGCCCGGGAGCGTGGGTTTCCGATCGCCAAGGAAACCACCTCGACCGGACTGGCTGCGCGAGCCGAGCCGGGAGACGAGGAAGTACAGCAACAGCACGCCCGCGGCGAGGGCCGCCGAGATGACGGCAAGGCTGCGGAGGTCGTCCCGCCACGCGTAGAGGCCGACGAGCAACGCCGCGATGAGCAGGACAGCGAGGATGCGGCGGACGAGCGGTGGGATCGCAGACGGTTCGGACGACTCGCTCGGTGGCGGTTGACCGAGATCGAGCGTCTCGCCGCTACCGGGGCCGGCGGCGTCGCCGTCGCTGACACCCATCCCTCCACCACCCGACTCGATTCGGTCGAGCGTCGCCGCGCCGACGCCGAGCGCCACCACGGCGAGGACGGCGATCAGGACGGGCCCGAGCGCGTCGCGGTTCACACCTCCACACCGGTCCCCCGAGGTGTTGAACGTTCCGTCGATTCAGGAGGTTGACGACGCGTACTCCGATGGACAGCGGTCGCACGGTCGAGTAGCCAATCACTCCTATTTTCGATCGTGGGCCGTGTTATCGCCTCTTTCGGGTCGAAACACAGCCGAACGTTTTATTTCACATGCGGTGATGTTTCCGGATGAATGAGGAGAAACCGCGATCCGACACCCACGGCGGGATTCGTCCGTCTCGGTGTCGGCACGAACGGTCTCACCGCTCCAGCAGACGACGGGACGAGTGAGGGCCGTCTCGGGACCGTGCCGCGCCGTCGATCAGCCACCATCGTCTCCGTGGAGGCCCAGTGATGTCGGCCATCGAACTCGACAACGTCACGAAGCGATTCGGCGACGTTACCGCGCTCGAAAACTGTGATCTCGACGTCCACGAGGGCGAGATCTACGGGTTCCTCGGGCCCAACGGAGCAGGGAAGTCGACCACGATCAACATCCTGCTCGACTTCATCCGGCCGACGGGCGGCAGTGCGCAAGTGCTCGGCCACGACGCCCAGGCCGAGAGCCAGCGCATCCGCGAGCGCGTCGGCGTCCTCCCCGAAGGGTTCGACGTGTACAACCGGCTGACCGGCCGCCAGCACCTCGAGTTCGCCATCAACTCGAAGGGTAGCGACGACGATCCCGACGCGCTCGCCGAGCGAGTGGGGATCGCCGACGCGATCGATCGGAAGGCCGGTGGCTACTCGAAAGGGATGGCCCAGCGACTGGTACTCGGGATGGCGCTCGTCGGCCAGCCCGATCTGTTGATCCTCGACGAACCTTCGACGGGACTCGACCCCAACGGCGCGCGCGAGATGCGCGAGATCATCCGGGCCGAGAACGACCGCGGCGCGACGGTGTTCTTCTCGAGTCATATCCTCGGCCAGGTCGACGCGATCTGTGACCGCGTGGGCATTCTCCGTGGCGGTGAACTCGTCGCCGAGGACACCGTCGAGGGGCTGCGCGACGCCACGAGTGCGGAAGCGACGCTCGTCGTCGAGGTCGATCGCGTGCCCGACGGCGTGCTCGACGAGCTCCGCGCCCTCCCGGCCGTCTCGGACGCGACCGTCGAGGGGACCACGATCCGGGCGTCGTGTGACGATGCGGCGAAAACCAAAGTGCTGGGAACCATCGAGGACGCCGGCGCGACCGTCGAGGACTTCTCGACCGAGGACGCCTCGCTCGAGGAGCTGTTCGCCTCCTACACCAACGACAGTCCCGGACGGTCGACCGGCAGAAGCGGCGGGGCGGATGAACAGGCCGGCAAGCAGGAGGAGGTCCGAACGTGAGCACGCTCGCGGTCGCGCGCAAGGACTTCAGCGACGCGGTCCGGTCGCGCTCGCTGATCGCGCTCGTGGCTTTGTTCGTGCTTTTCGCTGGCGGCGCGACCTACCTGGTAGCGGAGGTGCTTGGTGGTAGTGGTGGCGGCACGGAAGGCCTTCCGCCAGTGTTCGGACTGTTCATCGCGTTGATCACTCCTATTACGGTACTCGTTCCGCTGATCGGCGTGATGACCGGCTACAAGTCGATCGTCGGTGAGCGCGAGAGCGGCAGCGTGAAGCTCCTGCTCTCACTGCCACACACCCGACGCGACGTGGTCGCCGGGAAAACCATCGGGCGGACAGCGGTGTTCGCCGTCGCCATCATCGTCGGCTTCGCCGTCGCGGCAGCGGTCGCGTTCGTGTCCTACGGGTCGTTCCCTGCTGTGGAATACGCGGGGTTCACGCTGATGACGATCGTGTTCGGGCTGGTGTATCTGGTCTTCGCGGTCGGGATGTCGGCTGCGACCGGTTCGACATCGATCGCGCTCTGGATCTCGCTCGGGCTCTTTGCCTTGTTCCAGTTCCTCTGGGGATTCGTCGTCAATCTGTTGGTCTGGGTGGTCAACGGGTTCAGTAGCCCGGCGAACTTCTCGCTTCTCACCGGCTACGTTACGTTCGGCGAGAACGCAGTCGTCCCGCCCGATTGGTACCGACTCGTCGTAAGCCTCAACCCGAGCAGCGCGTATCAGAGCACGCTCGGGACGATCTTCAGTCAGGATCTGAACTTCGGCGTCAGCCAATCGCAGTCACTGCCGTACTACCTCCAGGACTGGTTCGGCTTCGTCGTCCTTGCCATCTGGCTGGTCGTGCCGCTCGTGCTCGGCTATCTCCGATTCAACCGCTCGGACCTGTAGTTCGCTTTCCACTCCATCCGTCACGATGTACGCCATCGAAACCACCGATCTGACGAAACGCTACGGATCGACGACCGCGGTCGAGGGGCTCAACCTCGCGATCCCCGAGGGGGTCGTGTACGGCTTTTTGGGCCCGAACGGCGCGGGCAAGACCACCACGATGCGGATGCTCACGACGCTGACCACGCCCACGAGCGGCTCGGCACGGATAGCGGGGCACTCGGTTACAACCCGCGACGACGTGGTGGGTCACATCGGCTACCTCCCGGAGGAGCCCCCGCTGTACGACGAGCTCACCGGCCGCGAACAGCTCGACTACATCGCCGGACTCCGGGACGTGCCGGCCGAGCAAAGCGACGAGCGAATCGGGTCGCTGCTCGATCGGTTCGATCTGACGGCCGACGCCGACGATCGAATCTCGACGTACTCGAAGGGGATGAAACAGAAGACCGGGATCATCCAGGCGCTGCTCCACGATCCAGACGTGGTGTTTCTCGACGAACCTACTTCAGGACTCGACCCACGGGCCGCGCGCACGGTCCGAAACACCATCGCGGAGCTGGTCGCGGGCGACACCACCGTGTTCCTCTCGACGCACATCCTGCCCGTCGTAGAAGAGCTCGCCAACGAGGTCGGCGTGCTCTACGAGGGGTCGCTGGTCGCCGAGGGGCCGCCCGATGCGCTGACCGAGCGGATGGAGACCGGTGAGGAGAGCACCCTCGAGGATGTCTTCCTCGAAGTCACCGGTGGCACCGAGGACCCGGCGACCCCAGAGCATGAGTGAGGCGGGCTGGCTCCGCCACGGCCTCTCGATCGGTGTCGTGGAGTTCCGGCGGACAGTCCGCGGAATGCGCCGGAACAAGGGACGACTCGCGTTGCTCGTCTTCGGCGTCGGATTCTGGACCGTCTCGATCGCCGGGTTGGCCATACTGTTCACCGCCCCGCTCCGCTCGCTCGACGCGCCGATCGCGCTCCCGGCGGCCACCCGCGGCGGAGCGGCGCTGGCGTGGCTGTTCGGGGTGTACATTGTCGGCCAGCGCGTCCTGAGCCAGTACAGCCACGTCGATAGCGAGGCAGGGATGCTTACGACGGTTTCGGCCCGGAGCGTCGCGACCGGCCTCGTGATCGCTGAACTCCTCCGAGCGGCGTCGTATCTCCTCGCCCCGCTGCTCGTCGTGACCGGCTTGGTGGTCTATATCTTCGGAACGCCGCTCGGGATCGCGACGATCCCGCTCGCTGCCGGGCTGTTCGCGCTCACTGCGACGATCGTCGGCAGCGGGATCGGCTACGCCGGCGCGTTGCTGGTGGCGCGGTCGCGGTTCGTCGCCAGATACAAGACGATCATCGGTGTTGCGATCGTAACGGTGATCTTCGGCGGATACGCTGCGGTCGTGTTTTTCGGAACGGATGAACTCGGGATCGGTCCGGCGCTGCTCGCGTGGCTCCCTGTTGGATGGTTCGTCGATCTCGCCGCCATCGGGTCGCCGCTCGCGTTCTCGACGGGCCGCGTGGCCGGTGTGCTCGTCGCCACGCTCGCGGTGCTCGGCGTGGGCGGCTGGGCGATCGAACGGCTGACGACCGCACTCTGGTTCGCGGACCCGGTTGAGCCGACGCGGGATGAAACCGACGAGGCCGACGCCGCCGATGCCACGTCCCACACCGCCACTGCCACCCGCACCGACACCAATTCGACGGGCGGCGATGGGGCGCTGACGGCGGCGCTCGGTTCTTTCGGGGCGATGCTCCCGAAACGCGCAAGCCGGCCGACCCGTTGCGTCGCGGCGAAGGCGCTCGTCCGGACGTGGCGGAACCCGAGTCGACTCACGATCCTGCTCACACCGGTCATAATCGCGGTGGTCTCGGTGTTCAACGCCACCCAGTTCGGTGCGGCGCTGGCGGTCGCGCCGGTCGCGATCGTCCTGTTGGTCCCGTGGCTCGCCGGCGCGACGTTCGGGCTGAATCCCTTCGGCGACGAGGGGGCGGTGCTGCCGGCGACGCTCACGGGCGGCATCTCGGGGCGGGCGTTCGTCCGCGGGCTCGCGCTGCCCGGGCTCGTGGCTGGCCTCCCGTTGACGATCGCGCTCACGTTTGCCGCCGGCTGGTTCAGCCCCTACTCGCCGCTCGACATCGCGGGCCTTGCGGTCCTCGGCGGGGTGCTGGTCGCCGCCGCGGTCGGACTCGCGCCCGTGATCGGGATGCGGATCCCCCGGTTCAGCACGTTCAGCGTCCGTGGGAGTCGTGACGTGGTACCGCCGAGTATCACCGCGGGGATCGTCTACACGATCGTCCTCGTCGTACCCGGCGTTCTCGCGGCGGTCGCGCTGGTCGTGCCGGCGCTCCTGCGGGGCTTTCTCGCTGCGCTGAGTAGCGGTGTGATTCCCTTCGTGCTGCGGTGGCTCGGCGATCGCGGCGTGCCGCTCGTGACTGGGCCGGCTCCGTGGTTCGAGGGACTCGGTCCCGCGATCCGGGGGCTGGCAACGATTGAGGTTCGGGCCGGTGGCTACGCGCTGCCGTTACTGGTCCTACTCGTGGGTGGTCTCCTCGGCTATCGAGCCGCGGCACGCCGCTTCGACACGTACGAAATCACGTGAGGCACTCTCTCCTCCCGATCAACCCCATCTGGTCGCGGTCACGGCGACGATTCCGAGACAAAACGCCACGATCCCCGCCCCGAGCAGCGTCTCGGTGTAGCCGACGGCCGTGCCGAGCCCCACGAACACCGGGGGGCCGACGGTCGTGCCCGCCCGGATGATGCTCGTCCGGAGCGACATGATCCCGCCCCGGAACTCGTCGGGCGTGACCGCGTTCAACGCGGTGTCGGTGACCGGTTCGGCGAACGCCTGCCCGATCCCGAACAGGAAGAGTGCGCCCGCGATCGCAACCACCGAGTTCGCGAGTGCGATCGCCGCGAGCCCGAGGCCGTACACCACGAACCCGAGCGGGATGAGCTGAGCGCTCGACACGTGCCGGAGCAGTCGGCCGGTCTGGGAGGACGTGAGCCCCATCGTCACCGCGGGCAGCGCGAGGAGCAAGCCGATGATCCCCGAGGAAAACCCGTACCGGTCGTCGAGCACGAACGGGACTGCTGTCAGCTGTGCGCCGTAGAGGATCACGAAGATGCCGAAGATGGCGACGTAGAGGCTCAAAACTTTGCGTCCCGGAACGGCCTTCACCGCGTCGACGACGTAGCCGAGACCCGTCCTGCGCCGATCGAGCGTCGGTTCGTCGAGCGCGCCGATCCCCACGAGCCCGACGACGATCCCGAGCGCGAAACAGGCGAACGGTGCGGCCGACGAGATCGTGGCGAGCACGCCACCGAGTAGTGGGTAGCCCGCCGCGCCGATCGCGAGGATCGCGGCGTTGAGCCCGATCAGCGTGTTCCGGAGCTCACCCGAGAACAGATCGCCGATCAGCGTGACCGTGAGACTCGTCACCGCACTCCCGGCCACACCCTGGAGCACGCGGAGTCCGAGGATCGCCCGGAAGCTGTCGATAAGCACGATCGCCCCGCCGGCGATCCCGAACCCAAGCAACGCCGGCACCAGCAGCCACTTGCGCCCGACGCGATCGGCGAGCAGGCCGACGAACGGCGTGAAAACGACGCCGGGAAGCGTGTACGCCGAGACGAGGAGGCTGGCGTCGGCGGCCGTGATCCCCCACGCCGCCTGGATCGCCGGCAGCGCGGGGCTGATGAGCGAGACGCCCATCACCGTGATCAGCGTGCTCGCGAAGATCACGAGCACCGACGGGGAGCGCCACGGACTCTCGAATCGTGTCGAGTGGACGGTTTCGCCGGACATCAGTCCACGCGACCGAACGCCACGATCCACGACCGATCGATCTGCCTCGACGATCCGCACCGTTCGCCCGTCATCGCAACCACGGCCGCTCCACGCCGCCCGGCCACCCCATCGGCCAACCGATTGCGGCACGCTCGCCTGCTCCAACAGTCATTACCGGCAGCTACCCGATCGACCCATTTACGGCTTCAGACTCGCCGACGCACTGCGAATCGGTATCACGAATCGCCCTCGGGTGCCGTTCGCCGGCCGGCCGATCGGCGATCGTCGGCCCGCTCGCGTCGCCTGAACCCGAACTCGAAGAGGACGCCCGCGATGATCCCGGCAGCGGTCGCGTAGACGAACCCCCAGAGCATCTCGGTCTCGATCCGCGACGCCGACACGCCCGGGACGAGCAGGAACTCCGTTCCGAGCCAGAGGTCGGAGACCCAACTTCCGACCGCCCAGACGCCGGCGGCCGCCGTGGTGGTCATCACCACGACCACCACCGCGAACGTCGGCGTCATCTCCACAGGGGTGAAGGCGTCGAGCTCGGCCGCGACGATCAGCGCGAGCCCCGCAAAGGAGAGCGCGGTGACGAACGCGTTCGAGAGGGGTCCCTCGGCGAACACGCGACCGATGAGCGGGAGACCGGCAAGGGCGAGGAGGCCCCACGGCAGCATCACCTCGGGTGTCCGGTAGGCGAGCGCCGGCACGAGCGCGAGGCCGGCGACCGCCACGCCGAACGCGACCCACAACAGGTCGGCCGCGACCGCACGTTCGATGGTGACGAGGCCGATCACTGCGAGCACGATCCATGACCGCCGTGCGTTCGTGCGATCGTGTTCGATGAGTCCGTCGAGCGGGTCGCCGTTCGCGGCGGGGGCGGAGCGAGCGGATCGTATCGAGCGCCCGCGTGGCCCTCCGATCGAATCGAGGCGCGCGACTAGGGCGTCGACGACCTCACTCACCGCGCCGGTGCCGAACGCGGCGACGAGGACAGCCCCCACCGTGTCGAAGACGAGATCGAGCAGCGAGTCGTCGAGCCCGTACTGCACGAGGACGGGGTCGAGCCCGAGCGCCGCCGACGCGATCCGCGAGGCGAACTCCAGCACCTCCCAGAACACGCCGAACGCGAGGGTGAAGATCAGGATGAACACCCCGAGGAATCGCGGCGGAAGGTAGATGTCGTCGCGATGGACGTCGATCGCGCGGGCGGTGACGTAGCCCACCGCGGCGACGATGGTCGCCGACAGTGTGTGCGTGACGTGATCCCACCACCAGACGTCGTCGTAGAGTCCGAGCATCCCGATCGTGTGGAGAAAGAGCGCGGTCGTGATCCAGAGTGTCAGCCCCGCGTCGAGCGGGATGCGGTAGTCCCGTGCCAACAGTGCGGGGAGGAACGTCGCAGCGAGCGCGAGTGCGGCGTTGACCACCACGCTCGCGTTGCGGGTTACGAGCCCCACGATCAGTATCAGCGCGATCGCGACCTGCATCGCGCGGCTCGCGATCCGCTGGTGGCGTGGCGTGATTTCGATGCCGGCGAGCCGCATGGTTCCCCTAACCGTACGTTCTCCAGTAACATAACCGTAGAGGACGATGTCTCCCCCGGAGCGACTGAGTGATGACCGTCGGCTCTCGATCAGGCGGCGAGAGTCGCTCAAACGCCCGCTCGACGCAGGACGATACTGGCTTATGGATCCGGCACGTATCCGGTTTCGATGATGGCCACCACGCACGCGCTCGCCGGGATGGTGGCCGCGGGCGTGACGCTCGTGGTCGCGCCGGAATACACTCCGGTGGCCGTGGTGGCTGCCGGCGTCGGCGGTGCGTTCCCCGATCTCGATCTCTACGCCGACCACCGCAAAACCCTTCACTTCCCGACGTACTACGCGGCGCTCGCGGCCGTATTCGTCGCTGTGACGATCCTCGTCACAACCCAGTTCACCGTCGGGCTGGCGTGGTTTTTCGTCGCCGCGGCGCTCCATTCCAGGATGGACGCGTTCGGCGGCGGACTCGAACTCAAGCCGTGGCGCGGTACTTCTGAGCGTGCGGTGTACGACCACTACCAAGGCCGGTGGCTCCGACCCCGACGGTGGATCCGGTACGACGGCGCGCCCGAGGATCTCGCACTCGCGGTAGTGCTCGGCGGACTCTGTCTCACGATCTATCCGGCAGTGATCGATCCCGTGATCGCGGTCGTCGTCGGGATCTCGGCGATCTACACCCTGCTTCGCAAACCGATGGTCTGGATCGTCCAACGCCTCGTCGATACGCTCCCTCCCACGCTGCTCGATCGCGTCCCCGAGCGCTTCGTCGAGGATTTCCGTTCGTAGTCGCCGTTTCGATCGCCGCGTCGACCACTGACTCCACGGATCGATCCGTTCGTCACGCTGTACCCAGGGAGTGAATTTCTGCCATACAGGCCGTTCAGAACGCATATACGCGCGCGCTCGGTCGTTAATGAACAACGGATAACCTATGAGTGATAGCGGCGATCCCGACGATCCGGACGAGCACGACTACGAACAGGAGTTCATGGGCGACGACGAGGGACCAGCGATCGAGTTCTACGGCGGGCGGCTGATGAGCGCGCTGCCGCTCGCACTCTTCGTCGTCTGGGCGATCGTCCAGAGCGGCCTCCTCCAGATCGGTGCCACCAACGGTCTGGTGGCGGGCATGCTGCTCGCGCTGATCGTCGGGATGTTCTTCGTGAAGGGCGACTGGAAGACCTACGCGAACACCATCTTCGAGGGGATGACCCAGCGAGTCGCCGCGACGGCGATCGTGGCGTGGCTGTGGGCCGGGATGTTCGCCGAAACGATCCAGGTCGGCGGGTTCGTGAGTGGGCTGGTCTGGGCGGCCGACGCGCTGAGCATCGGCCCGACACTGTTCCCCGCAGTCACGTTCCTCCTCGCCGGGCTGCTCGCGACCGGGATCGGAAGCGGCTACGGTACCGCGATCGCGTTTACCTCGCTGTTCTTCCCGGCCGGCGTTCTGCTCGGTGCGAGCCCGGTGTTGATGTTCGGCGCGCTGCTCTCGGGGGCGGTGTTCGGCGACAACCTCGCGCCGGTGAGCGACACCACGATCGTGAGCGCCGTCACTCAGGACGCCGACATCGGCGGCGTGGTGGCCTCACGGTTCAAGTACGCGATCGTCGCGGCGGTGCTCGCGCTCGCTGGTTACGTCGTCGCCGGCAGCGCGATGACGGGGATCGACGTCGGCCAGGGGGCCCAAAGCGTCCTCGTCGACGAGAGCAATCCGCTCGGGCTCGTGCATCTGCTCTCGATCGGCGTCGTGATCGCGACGGCGGTCCGGGGCCGTCACATCGTCGAGGCGGTCTCGTGGGGGATTTTGACCTCGGCCGTCCTCAACGTGGGACTCGGCCTGGCGTCGGTGAGCGACATGATCGTGTTCCAGGCACCGCGGGATGCGGGGCTCGCCCAGTCGCTGTCGTTCCTGCCGTTCGTCGAGCTCGTCGACAGCGGGCAGGCCGCCGTCGCCGGCAGCATCTACACCGGTGCGCTCGGTTTCTTCCCGCTGATCGTGCTCACGCTGTTGATCGTCGCGGGCGCGCGGATCCTGGTGCGCGGCGGCGGGTTCGCAGTGATCCAGGACTGGCTGCTTGAGACGTTCGCCACGACCGTGCGACGGGCCGAACTCACGATGGTGCTCGGGACCGCGGGCGTCAACTCCATGATCACGATCAACACCGCCGCCGAGATCGCGATCGCGCCGTACATCGCGCGGATCGGCGAGCGATTCAACATCAACGCCTACCGCCGCGCGAACATTCTCGACGCGAACACCTCCGCGCTCGGCTACATCTTCCCGTGGGGCGGCGGCGTCCTCGCGGGCTACTCCGCGATGGTGGGCCTCCCCGACCAGTACGAGTGGTTCACCCAGTCGATGGTCGTCAACCCCATCGACGTCTGGCCGTTCGTCTTCCACGGCTGGCTGCTCTTTTTCGTCTTCATCGCCTCGGCGCTGACCGGGTTCGGGCTCGAATACGTTGCTGACCGCGAGTCGTCGGAGGTGGCACGGGTATGAGCCGACTGAGTGCGCTGTTCGAAGGGGTGCAGTTTCGAACGAACAGGCCGACGTTCGAGCCGGGCGAGGAGATCGCAGCGTTCGTCACCGGCTACGAGAACGGAAATGGTGTCGTGCGGATCGGCGATACGGTGCTCCACCTCACCGACGCCACACCCGATCTCGTCGATACCCAGGTTCGGCTCCGTGTCGAGGGGTTCGACGACAACGATCACGTCGGGCGTGCGACCGTGCTCGACGAAATCGGCGACAGTTCGTTCTGACTCGTCGTTTTCGAACCCTCGTCTCGAAGGAAAGCCCGGCACGCGAGCAGTCCTGACGTCCGCTACTCGCCGGGCGTGAACGCCTCGTTGTACGCCACACAGTCGTGGAGGCCGTTTTGGTCGAATCGTTTGATATGGCCACCGACGACGTACAGCGTTCCATCGATCACGCCCGACGTGGCTCCACCCCGGCGGTGACTGGGTCGGGGTAGATCGGTTACGAACGAGTCGCTCGCGGGGTCGTAGCGGTGGGCGACCGTTTCGTAGCGGTCGATCGTCGGCTCACCCTCCCAGAACATGCCGTTGGTAAGATACGCCCGATTGCCGATCACGGGATCGCCGTGGGTGGCGTAGGTGCCGGCCCGCGGCATGGGCGTCGCGCGCTCGAACGAGCCGCTGGCGACGTCGTACCGGAAGTTCGAGTCCGTCGGGCCGGTGGTTCCCGACAGTCCGCCGATGACGTGGACGTACTGTCGACCGTCGGCTTCGAGCAGCGCGACCGTGGGCCAGCGTTTCGCTTCGGGCATCCGTGCGAGATCCGGATCCGCGACCGACTCGCTCGTGGGATCGAACGTCCAGAGCCGGCGCTCGTCGAAGGTTCCGGGCACGTCGCCGTCGAAGCCGTGATCGGTCGCGGTCTCGGCGTCGTGTGCGCCGGTGCCGCCGCCCACGCAGTAGATCAGGCCGTCGACGGGATTGTAGACCCCACCCATCACCCAGTTCGGGTACGGACAGCGCGTTCCCTGGGTTGCGGTCAGATCAGTCCAACCTTCGTCCGGTCGGTAGCGAAATATCGCGTCGGAGGGCGGCGGTCCGCCCTCGTAAGGGCCATTTGTGGGTGCGCCGCCGAAACTGTACAGCGCGTCGTCGGTGGCGACCCCGCAGGGACCCCACAGCGCCCGCGGGAAGTCGGATTGTCGATCCCACGTGCCGCCCGAACCCGCCGCCGGGTCGTACGCGAACGTTCGGCGGGTGGCGGCCAATCCCGTGGCGGTCTCGATCCCGCCGAAGAAGTAGAGTTCGCCGTCGAGCACCCCACCACCGGCGTCGCTCCCGACGACCGGGAGGGGAGTGCGCTCGGTCCAGCCGACGGACGACGCCGGTGCGGTCGCGGTTTCGGTCGGCGTCTCGGTCGCTGTCGCGGTTTCGGTCGGCGTTCGTGTCGCCGTCTCGGTCGGGGTCGCGGTCGGCGTTTCGGTTCGCGTGGTTGTCCGCGTCGGCGTGGCCGTCGTGGTTTCGGACGATGTCGTGGTCCGGGTAGCGTTCGGGGACCCAGTCGCCGATCTGTTGGATGCGTTGCCGGCCGCAGTCGTGGGTGGCACAGTTGTCGGGTTCGCGGTCGTGATGATCGACTGCTCTTGGGTTCTCGTTCGCTCGTTGCCCGACCGGGTTCCTGTCCCGTTAGCTGTGTCGGTGCCGCGCGCCGGTTCGGTCGTCGCGTTGCTGTTCGAAGCGTTTCCATCGGAGGTGTTCCCACTGGAACCGTTTCCGTCCTCACCGGACCCGCCAAACAGACAGCCAGCCGCCGCGGCACTCGCACCGAGGCCGATCGCCTGAAGGAGCGTTCGTCTGGCGGTCCCGTCGCGGTCGGTGGAGCGGTGGTCTTCGGTCATCTCTCGTGGTGTAACGGTCTCGTGGTTCTGGACGGTGCACGGGTCGACGCGGGCTGTGTGGCCGATTTCAGGCCTCGCCCTCGGTTTCCTCGTCCTCTTCGATGAGTTCGGGATCGCTGAGTGCGCTCTCCAGACTGCCGAGCCCGTTGATCCACTCGGCGACCGGCCCGTAGCCGACGTCGTCGATCACCGACCGATCGAGTTCCGCGCCGTCGATCAGCAGGGTTCCGGCCCGGGCACAGTGGCCGAGCGCGTCGTCGAACTCTTCCTCGCTCTCGGCGGCGTCGGCAGCGCGGAGACACTCGGCGACCTCGGCGTCGGCGACACCCTCGGCGACGTACAGCTCCGCGGCGTAAAACACACAGACCAGCGAGGTTTGGACGCCGTCGACGAGCAGCAGCGTCTCCTCGTCGTCGATGTCGACGTCCGCGAGCACGATCTCGCGGACGTTCGCGAGCTCGTTCATCGTCATCTCGGCGTCGAGCTCCTCCTCGTCGTACGCGGTGAGGACCTTCACGACCGCGATCGCGGCGTCCTCCTGGAGGTTCCAGAGCAGGCGTGCGGCGTCCTCGTCCTCGGGATCGAGGTCCTCGTCGCGGAGGCGGTCGAGCCAGTTCTGCCAGCGTTCGTCGGTGTAGAAGCCGTCCGTGGGTGCGCTCATACCCGCACCGAACGTTGCGCTATTGATAGACCTTTTCGTCTACCCGAGGGTTGTACGCGTGTCGATGCCATAGACCTCGGCGGGCGTCGCGACGTGGGCGATTTCGATCGCTTCCTCCCTGCCCTCCTCGCGGAGCCACCGCACCCGCCGAGGGACGGTTTTCGGGCCGAGGACCGCGCCTGGCCGGTCGGGGTCGTCGACGAAGTCGGTCTCCATCAGGAACGGCTCCTCCGCGGTTTCGGCGCGTTCTGCGGCCTCGGCCAGTCGATCCTTGTCGCTCATCACGCTCGGAGTCGGCCCGGCGAGTCGACCGCTGGCGTAGTGTTTGACCACTCGGTGGCGATCGAGGCCGCGCTCCTCGGCCCATGTGGCGATCTCGGTCAGGTCCTCGCTCGCCTCGGTGTGGAGCTGGACCGCACAGTCATGATCGGCCCCGAGCGCGAGCGCATGCTGGAGGACGGCGTTCGAGGCGTTCCACACCGTGTCGGGAACGTCGTAGTGGGGCCGGCCGGATTTGAGCGCGAGCGCCCGCCCGTCGGCGACGTACTCGGCGGCGACATCGAGGCCGGCCTGCATCAGATCGCGCGCCTCCCTCGGCGCGAACCCACGATCGTCGATGAGTTTCGAGACGAGCCCTGGATGCACACCCAGGACGGGCCACGCCCGGCCATCGAGGACCTCGTTCGCGTCCGTGACGACCTCGATCGTGGTCTCGAAGACCGCCTCGAAATCCGTGCCCTGTTCGACCTCGATCCCGAGCAGCCACGAGGGTTTGTTGACCACGAGGAGGTGGGTACCGCCGACTCGGGCGAAGTCCTTCACGGCCTCGATCCCCCGTCCGTGGGCGGGATCGAGATGGAGGTGGTTGTCGAGTACCGGCGTGTCGAGTTCCATGGCCATCCTCGGGGGATCGGTCGCAAAAACCGCACGCTCTCGTCGAACTCATACCACGGAAATCGACCGGCGTGACCGTGTTCCCGGCACGTGCAGGGGTCGTGGCTATGCGCGTGCGCGCCGTCGAGACGGGGTAGCTCGCGTCGCGCGGGCTCGGAGGTGTTGTTCATGAAGATAGGAATCGAAGCCGAGTACTGGGTGATCGATGCGTCGGGAGCGCTGTGTGACGGACGAGCGCTCACGATACACGACAACGTCGAACCCGAGTTCGTCGCCCCGCTGATCGAGGTGCACACGCCGCCGCTCGAACGCGTCGACGAGCTCCGGCGCTCGTTTGGCACGACGCTCCGGACGGTGCTCGATGCGGCCGCCGCCGACGGCAAGCGACTCGTGCCGCTCGGGACGCCGCTCGCCTCGGTGGCATCGCCGCCGGTCACCGATCGGGGCCGGCTCCTCGAACGGATCTACGGCGCGGGTCTCGCACCCGCGACCCAGTGTGCCGGTACGCACGTCCACTTCGATCTCGACGACGCCACGAGGCAGCTCACCCTCCTGACCGCGCTCGATCCCGCGCTCGCGCTGGTGAGTTCGTCGCCGTGGTATGCGGGGCACCCCCGAGGGAACTCCTCGCGCGCACACGCCTACCGGTCGCTGTGTGGCGAGGCGTTCGTCCCGTTGCGCGGCCTCTGGTCGTATCCGTCCGATCTCCCCGAGTGGGAACGCCGGGTCGAAACGAGCTACGATCGGTTTCGGACGCTCGCGGCCGAGCGTGGGGTTACCGAGAACGAACTCGCGACTCACTTCCGGCCCGACGACGCGATCGTGGCCCCGGTTCGGCTGCGGCGGTGCCCGCCGACCGTCGAGTGGCGCGCCCCCGACACGGCGCTGCCCTCGGAGACGCTGCGCCTGGTGGGCGACGTCGCCCGCCTGGTCCGTCGGGCCGCGGACGAACCGGTGGAAATCGGTGAACCGAGCGTCGAACCGGGGCGGATCGTTGTTCCCCCGTTCGCGGACCTCGAACGGCTCTCGCAGGCGGCGATCGAACACGGGCTCGGTTCGTCGGCAGTCCGTGAGTACCTCAAACGAATGGGGATCGACACGGAGACCTACCGACCGATCGCGACCGAGATCGGCCACGACGCCCCGGTGACACGGGCCGACGCGCGGCGCATCCGGCTCACGTACGCCGAGCGACTCGAACGCGATGTTGCGGTGCTCACGGCTCGCTCCGCTATTGAAGGGGCGAGCAAGCAGCGAGCGCTCGTCGACGGTGGCTGGAACACGGACACTTCGACCGGAAAGCTGCCGTAGCTGTCCAGGAGCGATCCATCACCCAGCGTCTCAATCCGTCGGTTCGGATTCGAGCGTAACAGCCTCGTGGGCGGCGTTGCGGAGCGCATCCGAGCGACCGTGACTCCCGGGCGCGATCGCGAGCGTCTCCAGCCCACGGCGGGCGGCGTGTTCGAGCACGGGCTTGAAGTCGGTGTCGCGCGACGCGATCGCGAGAGTGTCGAGATCGTCGATCGCGGCGGTCGCGTCGACCGCGAGCTTCACGTCGACGTCGCCGCTCGTGATCCGCACCTCGAACCCGCGGGCTTCCGCAGCCTGGATCAGTCCTGGCGTGGCGTGTTCGTCGAGATAGAGCCGCACGACTGCCGGTCGGCCGACCGCCCCTGCGGCCGCGCGGATGTCGTCGAGATCGACGTCGAACTCGCTCCGGAGGACGTTCGGCCCGTCGACGAACAGTCCGACCGCCGGCTCGCGACGACCCGTACTCGACACCGCCTCTCGGAGCTTTCCGAGCATGTCTCGGTTCGACCGGCAGGCGGCAAAGCCGTGACGGTGTCCGACCGACCGGAACGACATCGTTATTCTCTCTAGTCTATTTCATAATTGAATCACTGTAACAATTTGTTGCACGATTATATGAGAACATTTAAGGAATGCTGTACTGATTGTAGGTCTGGACCATGGTTGAGAAACCCACTCCAGGTCGACGATCGTTCTTGAAAGCAATCGGTGCAGGAACGCTGTTCGGCGGACTGAGCGGTGTCGCGTCGGCGACACCGGGGCGTCAGCCCGGTCCGAAGAAAGACGAAATCCTCGTCGGGGTGTCGGCGTCGGCAGCCGACATGGACCAAGCGGTCGCACAGGCCGTCCCCGGTAACGCGGAGATCGTTCACCGAAACGAGACGCTGAGCTACGTCGCGGTGAAGTTCCCGAGCCAGGCCGCAGATCGCGCGAAAGAGAACTTCATCGACGCGATCACGAAAAAAGACCACATCAAGTACGCCGAGCCGAACACGACCCACGAGGCGCTCTACGAGCCGAGCGATCCACGGTTCGGCGACCAGTACGCACCGAAACAGGTCGAATCCGATCAGGCGTGGGACACCACGCTCGGCGACTCCGGGGTGACGATCGCGGTCGTCGATACAGGAGCGCAGTACGACCATCCCGACCTCCAAGCGAACTACAAGTCGAACCCCGGTCGGGACTTCGCCGACAACGACTCGGACCCGTATCCCGACGCCCCGAGCAGCGAGTACCACGGCACCCACGTCTCGGGCTGTGCGGCCGCTGTCGTCGACAACGGCACCGGTGTGGCTGGCCAGAGCAACTCCTCGCTCATCAACGGCCGCGCGCTCGACGAGAGCGGGAGCGGTTCCACGTCGGATATCGCCGACGCCATCGAATGGGCGGCCGACCAAGGAGCCGACATCATCAACCTCTCGCTCGGCGGTGGCGGGTACACGAGTACGATGAAAAACGCCGTCAGCTACGCGACCGACAACGGTTCGCTCGTGATCGCCGCTGCGGGGAACAATGGATCGAGTTCAGTCAGCTACCCGGCGGCCTACAGCGAGTGCATGGCGATCTCCGCCGTCGACGACAACGAGCAACTGGCGAGTTTCAGCCAGTACGGCGAGAACGTCGAACTCTGTGCACCGGGTGTGGACGTCCTCTCGACGACCACCGAGGCCCGCGGCTCCTATGAGACACTCTCGGGCACGTCGATGGCGACCCCGGTGACTTCCGGCGTCGCCGGACTCACGCTCGCGCAGTGGGACCTCACGAACCAGGAACTCCGATCCCATCTCAAAAACACCGCCGAGGACATTGGACTCTCGGCGAACGAACAGGGTAGCGGCCAGGTCGACGCGCTCGCGGCCGTCACCACCGATCCCGCCGACGGCGGTGGCGGCGGTGGCGGAGGCGGCGGTGGTGGTGGCGAGACTACGTCAGGCTCCGTCGACGGCAGCCTGTCGGGCTACTGGGACGGCGACAACTACACGTGGTCGTGGACGTACTCCTCGCCGAGCCAGGTCGTCGTCGAGCTCGACGGCCCCGCGGACGCGGACTTCGATCTCTACGTCAACACGGGCACGACCCAGAACGCTTCGCCGAACAACTACGACTACACCTCCCGGTCCACCAACAGCCAGGAGACAGTCACCATCGACACCCCCGACGACTCGACGGCCATGCAGATCAACGTCGATTCGTACAGTGGTTCCGGTAACTACACCCTGACGATCACCGAGACGCAGTAATCGATCGCTGCCACCGATTTTCCGCGTCAGGACGGCTGTGTGCGCTGACCCTTTTCGTTCTGGTCGCTCCAGTAGTAGAACGCGACGTTGGCCGCGAGTCCGAGGACGAACAGCCCGATCGTCGCCCAGAACGACTGATAGTAGAGCACGTCGATGTAGACGATCGGTTCGTTGATCAACGGCCAGAGCGGTTCGATCCGAGTCGAGGTGTCGGGTGCGGAGAGCATGTCGGCGAAGACGTGTGCGAGACTCGGCACGCCGACCGCGATCACGCCGAGCGCGGTCGCGTGGTCCGCCGCCTCGGGGGAGAACCACTTCGTCCCGCCGAACAAGCGCTTGAGGAGCCAGCCGAGGATCGGTCCGAGGATCGCCGCGAACACCAGGGCGGCGAGCACCGTGTGGAACACCCCGTGGTGGTGGATGCCCTGGAGCCGCGAGAGCACGAGATCGACATCGGGCAACATGCCGAACCAAAAGCCCACGCCGACGAACAACGCCGCAGTACGCCGGTCGTCGATGAAGTACCATGCCGGGGCGAGCCAGAGCAACCCCATTCCGAGATGACCGAGAACGTCGACCATGCTCGTTCGCACGGTGACAGCCCGAAAAACCTACTGCATGCCCTTGCCGTAGTGGCTTTGCCGCACCACTCTCACAAAGCGGTCGCCACGGATCGAACGGCACCTCGGGCTCTGAGCGCCCAACTGAGGCCGTTCGGAATACAGCTGCTTCCAGACATATCGAAAAATCGACGGTGGAGCGATCCCGTCTGAAGGATCGTCATCAGCAGGCCGCACACTCAAGTCACGAGGAGCCGAAGTGCGGCATATGTCCGAGGACGACCCGCACGAACGCGACGTCACGCTTGCGAAAGAAAAGGACGAGACGGACGACGAGGAGACCGAGGACGCAGAGCAGGCCCGTGAGGCCGAAGCCGAGCGAAAGCGCGAGGAAGCCGCCGAGGGCGAGGTCGACACCGAATCCGAACAGCGCGAGAACGCGGCTCGCGAGGCCGAAAACCCTGACAACCACCGCGACGAGGAGCCACACAACAGCTGAAACGAGCAGCTGGCCCCGATCGGAACCGAGAAGTCGACGTGCCTGTTTATTCCCCGGCCGCCCGCCGTGCAGCCGCGAGTACCTCGTCGTGCGCCGCGCCGTTCGAAGCGACCAGTCCACGGCTGTCGTGACGCCACGGCTCGCCGTCGAGATCGGTCACGGTGCCGCCGGCGTTGCGGATCATGTGTGCGCCCGCGATCGTGTCCCACGGGTGCATCCGGACGGTGGTGATCGCGGCGTCGAGCGACCCGCTGGCGACCGCTGCGAGCGTCGCCTGGGCGCAGCCGAGCCGACGGAAGTCGCCGAACCGCTCCGCGAGCACGTCCACTCCGGCGGTATCCGTTGTATCGTCGAGGAGGATCGGATCGACCACGAACGCGTCGGAGTCCTCGCGGTCGCTCACGCGCACTGGGTCGCCGTTTAGCGTGACGCGCTCCGCGCCCGTGAGATACGTATCCGCAAGCGCCGGGAGGACCGTGGCCGCGGCGACCGGCTCGCCGTCGACGACGCTCGCGACGCTCGTCCCCCAGATCCGGAGTCCGCGAACGAAGTTGTTCGTCCCGTCGATCGGGTCGACCACCCACGCCGGTCCCTTCTCCGGGATCGCCTTCGATGTACCTTCCTCCTCGCCGACGACGGGTTCGTCGTACTTCTCACGGATGGTTTCGACGACGCGGCGTTGTGCGTCGCGGTCGATCTGCGTCACGACGTCGGTCTTGTCGGCCTTGGTCTCGACCGTGAGTTCCTCACGGAACGATGCGAGCGCGACTCGCGCCCCCGCGTCCGCCGCTCGTGCCACGAGATCGGCTCGCGCCTCGGTGTCGGTCATACCCCACCGTCTCGCTGCGCGGGCAAAAACCGTCGGACGGATGCTCTTTGCCACGAGCGCCCCCAAACCATCGGCCTTTCCGACTGTCTTTGGCCGTCGCTCCAAAACGGGTCGATACCGATGGTCGAAATCGAGGACTACTGGTTCGTTCGCTTTCTCTTCCGCCGAACGTCTCGGGGTTTCGAACCGTTCACCGAATCCACCATCGTAGGAGCGGGCTCTCGCTCGAGACTACCAAACCATTAGGCTGCGGGGGACGACGCCCCGCTATGGCACTTCGAGAACCGCCGCTGGCCGAGGTCCACGACGCTCGCGGTGCGACGACCACCGAGTTCGGCGGCTGGGACATGCCTGTCGAGTTCGACTCGATTCGGACGGAACACGAGAGCGTCCGCGAGTCCGCCGGCAAGTTCGACGTCTCGCACATGGGCGAGATCACCGTTTCGGGCCCGGACGCCGCCGAACTGCTCGGGCGACTCACCACCAACGACGTGAGCGCGCTCGCACATGGAAAGGCGCAGTACGCGATGATCACCGACACCGAGGGCACGATCCTCGACGACACGGTGATCTACCGACTGCCCGAGACCCACGACGCCAACTTCCTGTTCATCCCGAACGCGGGCCACGACGAGGAAATGGAAGACCGCTGGACGGCCCACCGCGACGAGTGGGGGCTCGATGCCACAGTTGAGAACCGCACCGATGCGTACGCGATGTTCGCGGTCCAGGGTCCCGATGCGGTCGATCTCGTCGCAAGCGCGGCCGACGACGCGGACGAACCGCTCGCCGATCTCGGGCGATTTTCGGCGACCGACGCCACCGTCGCCGATTCGGACTGCCTCGCAGCGCGGACGGGCTACACCGGCGAGGACGGTCTCGAACTGATCGTCCCGTGGAGCGAGGCGGAAGCGGTCTGGGAAGCGTTCGACTGCCAGCCGTGTGGGCTCGGCGCGCGCGACACCCTCCGAATCGAGGCGGGCTTCCTGCTCTCGGGCCAGGATTTCGACCACGACGAGAACCCTCGCAACCCCTTCGAGGCCGACGTCGGCTTCGCGGTCGATCTCGACACCGAGTTCGTCGGCCGTGACGCGCTCGCTCGCGTCGCGGAGTCGGGTCCCGACGAGCGCTTCGTCGGCTTCGAACTCGAAACCCGCGGCGTGCCCCGCCACGGCTACGAGATCACCGACTCCGACGGCGAGACCATCGGCACGGTCACGAGCGGGACGATGAGCCCCACCCTCTCGACGCCGATCGGGATGGGGTACGTTCCGACCGAGTACGCAGAGCCGGGATCCGAGATCGCGGTCCGTGTCCGGGGAGAGCCGAAAGAGGCACGTACCCGGGCGCTCCCATTCCTCGAACGATGAGCTTCGAGATCCCCGACGAGTTGCGGTTCCTCGAGAGTCACGAGTGGGTCCGAAAGGAGGACGGCACGGCCCGCGTGGGAATTTCCGACTTCGCTCAGGACGAACTCGGCGATATCGTTTTCGTCGAATTCCCCGACGAAGGCGACGAGATCGCCCACGACGAGGAGTTCGGCGTGGTCGAGTCCATCAAGGCGGTGTCGGATCTCTATTCCCCGGTTTCTGGCACCGTGACGGCGACCAACGACGCGCTGCTCGACGCGCCCGAGCTCGTCAACGACGATCCCTACGGCGAAGGGTGGATGCTCGAAGTCGATCTCGACGATCCCGACGAACTCGACGATCTCCTCGACGCCGAAACCTACCGCGACCAGATCGAGTGAGGCACTGCGCTCACGCGATCAACTGGGTGGGAGTAGCTATTTTCATCGTCGCAACTCATTCCCGCGCATGGAAAAGACGATTTTCAGACGGAAGAGACGGGACGAACACGAGGATGCGGTCGCGGCGACCGCCGTTCGGACCCGCCACGCTGACCACGATCACGTACAGATGGACGGATTCACTCCACCGGGCGACACGCCGAAGGCGCAGGCGGATCGTGGCCTCTCTTTCGCCGATCGATTCCTCCGCGAATACTGTGGCGGCAGCCTCGAAGACGTGACGATGATACGCCATTTCGTCCGCGAGGATCTGCTTCCGGACGCGGAGTTCGAAATCGGTGCGGCGTGTCGGGACCATTTCGAACCACCCGAGATACCGGCGACCGTCATGGTCGGCGTGAGCGATATCGTCGGCGGTGATCATGCCGTGAAGATGGAACTGGAAGCGACGATCCCACACGATCACGCGGAGACACCCGTCGAAGTGGTGGAACTTCCACCACCACCGGGGTACACCAACAGTGCAGCCCGAACCGAGTAGACGACGCGAACGAACTCGTCGCTGTCCATAGCCCGGATATATCCCGAAACCGGACCGAGTAAGCAGGACGACCAGCGGGTGACATCGCGGTCGGAAAATCATCGGCGCAGAACCGCCCGACGGTTCCGCCCAACGGACGGTTCCGGTTCGAAACCGTGCAAACGACGGTCTGATATGCCATCCCCCGCAAGCCTTGCCAATGCCGTTCCAGTCCAGTGGAGGGCGGTTTCGTGAGTAGCGACGAACACCCGAACGGCGGCCGCGGTAGCCCGTTCGCGCCGCATACGGCGGCCGAAACCACGGCGATGTTGGACGCGGTCGGCGTCGAGAGCGAGGACCACCTGTTCGATATTCCCGAGGAGATCGAGTTCGACGGAACCTTCGACATCGAACCCCGGGCCGAGCGCGCGATCCGGGAGGAAATCGCGGCGATGCTCGATCGGAACCACGATCTCGTGGAGTTCCTCGGTCGGGGCCACTACGATCACTACGTCCCCTCGGCGGTCGACCACCTCGCCGATCGCTCGGAGTTTCTGACCTCGTACACCCAGTACCAGCCCGAGGTCGCCCAGGGGTTCCTCCAGGCGTTGTTCGAGTACCAGTCGATGCTGGTCGAACTCACTGGCCTAGAGGTGGCGAACTGCTCGATGTACGACGCCGCGACCGCGCTCGGTGAGGCCGCGACGCTCGCGGTCCGGGTGCGCGCGACTAGCGGCGACCGTGTGTTGGTCCCCGAACACCTCCACGACGGCCGGCGCGCGGTGCTCGACAGCTACCTCGCTGGTACCGACGCCGGCGTCGAGTCCTATCCGATGGACGACGGGATCGTCGACCGCGACGCGCTCGCCAACGCGATCGACGAGGGCTGTGTCATGGTCTACGCCGAGAACCCCACCGTTCGCGGCACTATCGAAGAGAGTCTCGGCGAAATCGGTGACCTCGCCGACGATCACGACGCGTTGTTCTGTCTTGGCTCCGATCCTGTGGCGCTCTCGCTGCTCGAAGAGCCAGCGAGCGTCGGTGCGGACGTCGTGGTCGGCGACGCCGCGCTCGGACTCGGTGCGGCCGACGGGATGGGGCTCGGACTGTTCGCCACCCGTGAGGCGTTCCTCCGTCAGGTTCCCGGACGGCTGGTGGGGACGGGCGAGGATAGCGAGGGTCGACGGGCGTACACCCTTACGCTTCAGACCAGAGAACAACACATCCGGCGCGAGCGCGCGACCTCCAATATCTGCACCAATCAGGCGTGGGTCGCGCTCCGGGCCGCGATGCACGTCGCGTGGCTCGGACCCGATGGACTGGTCGATCTCGCGAAGGAGAGCGTCACTCGCGCGAGCGAGATCGCCGACCAGTTCGACGCGATCGACGGTGTCACGGCTCCGGTCCACGACCGCCACCACTTCCGGGAGGTCGTCGCCCGGACCGATCGCGAGGCGTCGGCCATGAAGGACGACCTCGAAGCCGAAGGATACGCGATCCACGCGATCGACGACCACCTCGTCCAGGTCTGTGTCACCGAGACGAACGCCGACCGCGTCGACGATCTCGTGGCGGCCGTGGAGGCGGTTGCATGAAATTTGACCAGGCTCGCTGGACTCGCGAGACCCCCGAGGAGGGGGGTGAGGTCTACGAGCCGCTGCTCGTGGAGAAAAGCTCGCGTGCGGTCGAGACCGACGATGCGCCGCTACCCGACGATCTCACCCGGGATGGAGTCGAACTCCCCGATCCCGCCGAGCCGGAGCTCGCACGCCACTACACCCGACTCTCCCAGATGAACTACGGCGTCGAGAACGGCCCGTTCCCGCTCGGGAGCTGTACGATGAAGTACAACCCGTCGTTCACCGAGGACGTGGCGGCGCTTCCCGAAGCCGCCACCCACCCCGACCGATCGACCGACAGCGTTCAGGGGAATCTCGAACTTCGCCACCGACTCGCCGACTCCCTCGCGCGCATCGGCGGTATGGACGCCGTTACTCTCCAGCCGCCCGCCGGGGCCGCCGGCGAGTTCACGGGTATCCTGATCGCGAAGGCCTACCACGAGCAGAACGGCAACGACCGAAGCGAGATCATCATTCCTGAGAGCGCTCACGGCACCAACTTCGCGAGCGCCGCGCTCGCGGGCTACGAGGTGGTTTCGCTCCCGAGCGCCGACGATGGACGAGTGGACGTCGACGCGCTCCGGGCCGCGGTGAGCGACGACACGGCGGCGCTGATGCTCACCAACCCCAACACCCTCGGCCTGTTCGAGCACGATATCGAGGAGATCGCCGACGTCGTACACGACGCCGGCGGACTGCTCTACTACGACGGCGCGAACCTCAATGCGCTGTTGGGCCGCGCCCGCCCGGGCGACATGGGCTTCGACGTGATGCACTACAACGTCCACAAGACGTTCGCGACGCCCCACGGCGGTGGCGGGCCCGGCGCGGGTCCGGTTGGCGTGGTCGAGGAGCTCGCGCCGTACCTCCCGACACCCCAGGTCAGGGAGGCCGTTTCTGACGAAGCCGACGACGGCGAGGCAGCGAGCGACGACGGTGAGGTGAGCTACGAGCGGTTCGCACCCGAGCACTCGATCGGGAAGGTCCACGGCTTTGCGGGCAACTGGCTCGTCCTCGTCAAGACCTACGCGTACATCGCCCGGCTCGGCGATCCCGGACTCAGGGACACGAGCGCGAAGGCCGTGCTGAACGCGAACTACCTCGCCTCCCAGATCGACTACGACATCCCCTTCGAGCCGTTCCACCACGAGTTCGTCGCGAGCGCCGGCCGCGACGCTGCCGACGTCGCGAAGCGAATGCTCGACTACGGGGTGCATCCCCCGACCACGAAGTGGCCCGAGATCGTCGACGAGGCGCTGATGACCGAACCCACCGAGGCCGAGAGCCGCGCCGCGCTCGACCACCTCGCGCGGGCGTTCGATCGGGCCGCCGCCGACAGCGACGAAGCACTCGAAACCGCTCCGGAACGAACGGCGGCGCGCCGGATCGATCAGGCAGACGCCGCCCGGAACCCACGGCTGTCGTGGCACGCGCTCGACGACGAGTAACCCCGTAGTTCACAATCGCCTCCGCCTCGTTCGGCGTGAATTGCTAACTTTTAGTACTGGTCCCGCCGTCGATTGACACATGACCGTCGTCAGTGTCTCGATGCCCGAAGAACTCCTAGACCGGATCGACGAGTTCAGCGACGAACACGGTTACACCGGCCGGAGCGAGGTTGTCCGCGACGCCGCGCGCGAACTCCTCGGCGAGTTCGAGGATGCTCGACTCGAGGACCGCGATCTCATGGCGGTCGTCACAGTCCTGTTCGACTACGAGACCACGAGCGTCGAAGAACGGATGATGGGGCTCCGTCACGAACACGAGGACCTCGTCGCGGCGAACTTCCACAGCCACGTCGGCAGCCACTACTGTATGGAGCTGTTCATCCTCGACGGCTCACTCGAAACCATCTCGGCGTTCGTCGGCAAGATCCGCGCGACCCGGGACACGCTCAGCGTGGATTACTCGGTGATGCCGGTCGACGACTTCACCGCGGCGGCTATCGAGGACTGACGTCATCGATGGCTGACTGTATCTAGACAACATCGACGAATGCGGTTGGCCATCTACACGTTCACAGAACCGAGCACTGCTTCATTACTGCCGGTGGAGCACGCATACGTCTCCTCCACCTCAGTCCATCGAGCCTGCGACCTGCTCTCGGACATTCACTACCGACCGTCGATGATATCGCTCGCCCGTCCGCAATCGGAGACTGAAATTTATTTCGATTAGCGAAATATTCGCCGAGACGAGGTATCGATACGAGCAGTAATTTTATGTGGTGTTCGCTCTATCAACTATGAAATGAACTCCTGTCCCATCTGTAGCGAGGACGTTTCCGAGGAACGTCCGCGCCACCAGGTACTCCTCGAAATCGAGGACGAGACGCGCTCGACCAGTCAGTTCATGGGCGACGAGACGGGTGTCAAGCGGGTCTGCATCGATCGGCAACTCTGCGCCGATTGCTGGCAGGACCTCCGCGGAACACTGTCGACGTAGCTCGCACCCGTTCCGCGCTGCTCAATTCACTGGCTGCTGTTTTCACACACCGTCGTTCCTCGGAACCGACGTCGAATCGGGTCTTCCTTGCTACTGTGACGCGCCACGAAGTGCGCGAGTCGCCGGACACGCAGCGTGAGCGTACCGCCAGTCGTTGACGGCGACACGATGTAGACGAGCGACGACAGATCGCGCACCCGAACTTCTCTCACTGTTGTAATCGACGTTACTTTGATCGTATTTGGTAAGAACGAAATTATGGCGTCGGCCAACAGTGCCTTCAATGTCTATTGACGGTGGATTTGGCGCGGCTTCTACCTATACTGTCCTTCTCGCCGCTTAATGCAGAAGTAATATTTTTATTAATAATATCGAATACCTTTGAAAATATTCATATTGAGTGCGCGCATTGTGGGTAATGTGATGTCCGAAGACAACACCGACGTTCGGTCGCAGCTCAAGAACCACCCGAAAGCACTCAGCGCACTGTTCGGCCTGATGATTCTGCTGTCACAGGCAGGGTCTGCGGCTGCCGGCAACATGGGCGTAATTAGTGGCCCGTAGTTACAAATCAGTTATGTCGATTTGATCACTCCAGCGTAGCTTTCCGCTGATTCTCACCGGTACTGTTTCAAGCTTGAAAAAACGCTCGAGCTCGTTCTGTGTTATGCTGAATGGGCCGATAACTCCGGAAGATAAGTAGTATCTCGATATACTGTCCATATATGGAACGACTAAGCTTCCTATCCCTCTTTGTGATGTTGGATACGTCTCTAATTCTATATCGAACGAATTTTCTTCTGGTTTCAAATTGATTAAATTAGGCATTCCGCTCGCCGACTGCGCAATCGCTAGCCCACCATCACCGATCACCAGGTACTCGTCTCCCATGATGCTCTCACCGCGGGCGATTTCGAGAGCGGACTGGAGCGAAAAGCCGGCGTTGAGCAGGCCCGCGAGAGTCCTTCCCATCCGGACTGCCTCGCAGTTGAGCACGTCGGTGAGTGTTGCGATCCCGCCGATGGACCCTGCCTCGATCAGCGCCATTCCCTGTCGGTAGGACTGGCAGGCGTTGAGTAAGAATGCATCCACCCCGACGGTATCGAGCGTGTTCGCGTTGAGGTCGCCGTCTGCACATTCGAATCCTCCGTCGTCGACGTGGCCGATGTAATGGAGGAAGTCCGTCTGTGTCGAGAGCACACCTTCGAGTTCGGCTGTCGTGAGATCTCGGTGGAGCGAGACGTCGAACGGCAGTTCGTCGCGGTTGCCGTAGATGTCGTCGATCAGGTCGCGCTCCTCGGCCATGTCGGCGTCGTTGCAGACCACCGTGATGTCGATGTCGCCGTCGACGGGCGTTCTATCGAGGCGGTTCTGATAGGCCTCGACCGAGGTCTTGCTCGCGCCGAGGGGCATCCCCTCGCCGATCCACGCCTCTTCGAGCGAATCGGTCGCCTCGGGACTCACGAACTCGACATCGGCCTCGGTTCCCGACTCTGGATTCGTACTCCGCGTGGTGCTCGCGCTCGCACTCCGCGTGAACTCGTCCTCGCGCCGGGCCGTCGCCGTTTCCACGCCGCCATCGAACATCAGTGCTTTCGAGCGCGTGACCGATCCCGTGCTCGCACACCGGACGACGGCGAGGTCGTCGACGACGAACGGGAGCGTTTCGATGCTCGCTGGCGTCGGTTCGACGTGGGAGGTGAGCTTCCACTCGGGGAGGTGGTCCTCGATGGTCGCGAACGGCACGTCGAGGTACGCGTCGAGCCGTTCGGCCAGCGGCTGATCGTAGAGTGCCGCGAAATCGAGGCCGAGGTCCGCCTCGACCGCCTCGCGCTCGTGGAGCGCCACCGGGTAGAGCCCCTCGGTACGCGCGAGACAGTCGAGGAAGAACGTCTGCTTCAACGTCCGTTCGACGGTCCGCTCGAACCCGCCTGGACCGTCGAGTGAGTATTCGAGCCCGTGATCGGCTCGGAGACGGGGCTCGTCGCCGGGGCGAACGCGCGCACCGAGATAGTACGCGAGCGGCGCGATCACGAAGATCGAACGGTACTCCGGTGGCACTTCGATCGTCACTCCCGTCTCGGGCGGTTCGAGCCCCGCGAGATCGAGCTCGTCGCCGAGTTCGATCGTGGGCGGATGCCCTCGAAGGGTGGGGTAGGAGCGCTCGGGAGAGGTCGTCTTGAGCGCGGAGCCGAACGTCGAGACCGCGGCCATCACGTCGACGGGATCGGTCGTGGTGGTAACCGTTGCGGCGGGACGCTCGTGGTGTGAGCGCGCGCCCACTACGACCTCGGTCGCATTGCCGAAGTCGATCGTCATCCCTTCGATGTCGGCGCGCACCGAGACGGTACTCTCGACCCGGCAGTAGAGCTTGATCGGCGCGCTCAGCTCGATCGTGTACTCACCGTGTGGCAACTCCTCGTTCGCGAAGTGCTCGGCTTGGGCCACGATCGCCCCCGACTCGTCACGGACGTGGACCGAGATCACGCTCGGCAGCGCGATACTCGTTGTCCGGATCGCAACCGCGGTCTCGACCGGGAATCGAAACCGATCGGTGTCGGCCGGTTGCGGCGCGACCGGCTCCGGCGTCGTCAGCGCGTATCGATGGCGCTCTATCGAGTCCACCACCGTGATACCCGCGCCGCCGTCAACCGGTTCGAACGATGGGTTCATCCACGATCCCCATTTCCGGTTGTGCGTCTGTTCGACATGTCTACAGTACTATCTACTCCCAACAGGGCCTAAACTAAAAACCTATGGATGGTAGAACATCACATTGTCCGTCCCGATACTTCGTCGGCTCGGACAGGGGGCCGACGGCCGGGAACCGAACCACCGCAACGGTTGAACGGGTCGAACGGATCGACCGCATCCGTCGTGACTGGCGTGGACGAGGAACAGTACTTAGCCGCTGGGGTTCCATGTCTACCCATGGGCGATCCGATCCGGGTGCTCTGCGTCGACGACGACCCGGCTACCCTCGAGATCGCCGCGTCGTTTCTCGATCGGAACGGCCTCGACGTGGTGACCGAAACCAGCGCCCGCGACGCCCTCGACCGACTCGACGAAGCCATCGATTGTATCGTCAGCGACTACGAGATGCCGGCGATCGATGGTCTCGAACTCCTTGAGACGGTCCGCGACGACCACCCTGACTTGCCCTTCATCCTCTTCACCGGGAAGGGCAACGAGGCCATCGCGAGCGAGGCCATCTCCGCCGGTGTCACCGATTATCTCCGCAAGGAAACCGGCACCGACCAGTACACGGTGCTCGCCAACCGGATCGAGAACGCGGTCGAAAAGCGTCGGGCCGAGCGCGAACTCGCCCGCACGGAGTCGCGTTACCGACGGCTGGTCGAACAGACCCTCGTCGGTATCTACATCATCCAAGACGATCGTATCCGGTACGCGAATCCGAAGCTTGCTGCCATCTTCGGCTACGATCCCGACGAACTCGTTGGTCGCTCTCCACTCACGGTCGTGGCCGAGTCCGACCGCGATCGCGTCGCCGACAGTCTCGCCGCCCGCCAAACCGGCGAAATCGACGAGGTCAACTACACCTTCACCGGGGTCACCAAGAGCGGTACGCCGGTCGAGATCGAGGCTCACGGAGGTTCGATCGATCTCGACGGCGATCCAGCGGTGATGGGCGTTCTCCGCGAGGTGAACGACCGCCACCGCCGGGAGTACGCACTCCGCGCACTCCACGATGCGACCGGCGATCTGATGCGAGCCCACACTCCCGAAGCCGTCGTCGATCGGGCTGTCGCCGCCGCCGAGGACGTCCTCGGGTTCCCAGTGGCGGTGATCAGACTCCACAGCCCGGAAACCGATACGCTCGATCCGGTGGCCGTGACCGAGACAGCTATCGACGTGCTCGGTGAACGCCCGAAGTACGATCGCGACGAGGCACTTCCGTGGCGAGCGCTCGAATCGGGTGAACCCGTGATCGCGGACGGAAGTCTCGCAGGGCGCGCAACGAACGACCTCCCGCTCGAAAGCGCACTGTACGTCTCGATCGACGATCACGGCACGCTCAGCATCGGCTCGCCCGACGACACCTTCGACGATGCCGACGTTCGACTCGCCCAAGTGCTCGCGGCGAACACCGCGGCAGCGCTCGATCGCGTCGCCAACGAGGCCGAACTCGAACGCCAGAACGAACGGCTGGAGGAGTTCGCGAGCGTCGTGAGCCACGACCTCAGAAACCCGCTCGGTCTCGCACGAGGCCGACTCGAACTCGCCCACGAGGAACATCCCTCCGAACACCACGACGACATTCAGTGGGCGCTCTCCCGGATGGATTCGCTGATCGAGGACTTGCTCGCGCTCGCACGACAGGGTGAGGTCGTCGACGAAACCACGACCGTCTCGCTCGCCACGATCGCCGAGGCCGCGTGGATGGAGATCGACGACGAAACCGCGTCGTTCGTCCACGACGACCTCGGTGAGATCGAGGCCGATCCCGACCGCCTCCAGCGACTGTTCGGCAACCTGTTCCGAAATGCCGTAGAGCACGGCTCCACAAGCCCTCGCTCGCACGATCGCGAGGACGCTGTGGAACACGGTTCGACAAGCCCTCGTTCGAGAACTCACGAGGACACCGTGGAGCACAGCTCCACGAGTAGCCGGTCGGAGGCCGGCGACGCCATCGAGCACGGTTCGATGAGCAGGCAGGCGTCGCCCGACGACGGCTCATCGGTGACCGTCCGAGTAGAGCGTCTCCCCGACGGCGGTTTCGCGGTTGCGGACGACGGGCCAGGCATCCCCGACGACGAGAGCGACCGCGTCTTCGAGAGTGGGTACTCGACCGGCGAGGGGACGGGATTGGGGCTCGCTATTGTCAGGACCATCGCCGAAGCCCACGGCTGGCAGGTCTTGATCACTAAGAGCGATACCGGCGGTGCACGGATCGAGGTCCACACTCGCGGCTAACATCGAGCAGGCAGATCGCTTGCACGAATCACCGTTCGAACGTCGTCTTGACGGTCCATCCCGGCGAGTGCAGCGCACGAAGCGGCACTCGGGACTGATCTCCGCCACCGAGCTTGTGGATAGTCGATTTGGTGAGACAGTACACTGGCCTTATCGTCCATGCACCCTCTCTTTGTGCTCCGTCTGTATCGTGTCCCGTAGGGAGGAGGGGAACCCGGATGGACGAACCGATGGGCTCCTGTGACTCTCCATCCGTTGCGAGCCTCTGGCATCACTCGTGACTTCCCCTGCTCCTCGTTTCACCCACACACGATCCGACCCCAAACTGTTCCGCTGTCGTGGTTTCGCGCTGAAAGGCTAATTTCCCGATGATGGTTGCGTCGGTTCGTGATCCATCGATGATCCGGACAGTTCGACGCCTGAGCCGGCGAACGCGGCTGCCGACATCACAACCCTGATAGACAATGGTGTCGTACACCAGCTCATGGCACGAGCTTCCATCGTCGGTGCGGGAATGACGAAGTTCGGCGTTCACGAACGGCCGTTGCCGGACCTGTTCGCCGATGCCGCGTTCGACGCGTTCGACGATTCGGGGATCGAACCTCCCGAAATCGAGGCGCTCTATTTCGGCAACGCGATGGGTGGGATGACCGAGAACGATACTCACCTCGCACCCACGCTCGCCTCGCACATCGGCTGTACGGGCGTTCCCGCCCAGCGCTTCGAGGACGCGTGTGCCACCTCGGCGAACGCGTTCAAACACGCGGTCGAGGCGGTCGAATCCGGCCGTCACGACGTGGTGCTCGCCGGTGGCGTCGAACGCTGTACACCCGAAACCGGGCTTGGCACCGGCGCGATGACGAAGGTCTTCGTCAGCGCCGCCCACCGTCAGTACGAACAGCCCGCCGGCCTCACCTTCCCCGGCGTATTCGCGCTGCTCACCAAGCGCCACATGCACGAGTACGGCACCACCGAAGAGCATCTCGCCGAGGTCGCGGTCAAGAACCACTACAACGGGACGCTCAATCCGCGTGCGCATTTCGGCCGGGAGACAACAGTAGAGAAGGTGCTCGATTCGCCGATCGTCGCCGACCCGTTCCACCTGATGGACTGCTGTCCGTTCTCGGACGGGGCGTCGGCGGTCGTGGTCGCCAGCGAGGAGGCCGCCGAGAGCTTCGAGAACCCGGTCGACGTTGCGGGCGTGGGCCACGCGACCGACGTGGTCCCGCTCGCGGACAAGGACGCCCTCCCGGCGACCCAGGCTGCCCGGGATGCGGCGAGTCAGGCGTACGACCAGGCGGGAACGACCGCCGACGCGATCGATTTCGCGGAGATCCACGACTGCTTCACGGGGGCCGAAGTGATGGCGACCGAGGCACTCGGACTCTTCGAGGACGGTGCGGGCGGCCCGGCAGCGGCAGCGGGCCGGACCGCCCTGGATGGCGACGTACCGGTGAACCCCTCGGGCGGACTGAAAGCGAAGGGCCACCCTCTCGGAGCGACCGGCACCGCACAGCTGGTCGAACTCACCGAGCAACTCCGCGGCGAGGCTGGCGAGCGCCAGCTTGACGATCCCGAGCGTGCGGTCGCACACAACCTGGGTGGCGACGCCGCGACCACCGTCGTCACGGTGATGGAGGCCCGCCAATGAGCGGTTCCGAACCGAGCGCCGACCGGCTCGATTACGTCGAGTGGGCAGACCGCCTCCGCGACGGCGAACTGCTCGGCCAGGAATGTGCGGAGTGCGGCCACACGACCGCGGCCCCGAAAGCCGCGTGCGCGCAGTGCGGCTCGCGGACGATCGCCACCGTCACGCTGCCGACGACCGGCACCGTCCACTCCGAAACCACGATCGCGGTTGCACCCGAAGGATTCGAGGGCGAGTACCAGGTCGCCGTGGTTCGGCTCGGCGACGCCAAGATACTCGGCCGGATCGACGATACCGTCGACATCGGCGATCGCGTCTCGTTCACCGATGTCGTGACTGCCGACGACCACCCAGCGCCCGTCTTCACCCCTGTCTGAGGCGCGACTCGAACTGGCGACCCAAACGGAGTGCCGTGTTCTCCGGATCGACCGTCCGACGGCCTCTTCCGATATCGACCGAAGTTTCACGGCCGATTCCTGCCGCGACTCCCCAATCGGTTTATTCCCGACGAACGTACCGTAAGCACCTGTGAACACCGATCGTGTGGTGCTGGCGACGATGATCTTCGCGGTGCTGTTCGGGCAGGTGGCGCTCTACCCCGGCGTCCCGGAGCTCGTGGCGGCGCTCGGCGCGACCACGACGCTCGACGCAGGCACGTGGTTCCTCGCGGCCGAGTACGCCGGCTTCGTGCTCTTCGCTGGCGTCTGGGGCGCGCTGAGTGACGCCACCGGCCGGCGAGTGCCCTTGATCGTCGCTGGCGCGCTCGGCGGCGTGGCGAGCTACGCGGCGTTGATCGGTCTCGCCGAGGTCGCAGGGATCGGGTTCGGCGCGATGCTCGTCCTCCGCTTCATCGAGGGGAGTTTCACCATCGCGGCGTTCTCGCTCTCGATCACGATGCTGATGGATCTGGAGGGAGGCCACGGCCGGAACATGGGGGCGGCGGGCATCGCCATCGGCTCCGGGACGGCGCTCGGCGCACCCCTCGGCGGCCAGCTCTCGTCGATCGGTCCGCTCATGCCGATCGCTGTTGCTGCCGGTCTCCTCTGTGTCGTCGCGCTGTTGGCGACTCAAGTGACCGACCGAGTTCCCGAGAGCCAGCGTGGTGGTATCGGGGCCGCGATCGCTGGCCTCACCGAACGGCCCGCACTCGGCCTCCCCTACGCCTTCGGCTTCGCCGACCGGTTCACGGCGGGCTTTTTCGCACTCGTCGGCACGCTCTACTTCCGGCAGACCTTCGATCTCGACGCGGGCGCGGCGGGCATCGTGCTCGGCCTGTTCTTCGCGCCGTTCGCGCTCGGCCAGTACCCGATGGGGCGGCTCTCGGACCGCATCGGTCGACTCCTTCCGGTCGTCGCGGGATCGGTGCTCTACGGGGGTGCCATCCTCGCGGTCTATCTCGCGCCCACGATCGAGATCGCGAGCGCGACGATGGTCCTGCTCGGGATCGCCGGCGCGCTCGTCGCTCCGGCCACGATGGCGCTCGTCACGGACCTCGCTCCCGACGATCGGGGCACCGCGATGGGTGGGTTCAACGTCTTCGGGAGTCTCGGCTTCCTCGTGGGAACCGTCGGCGGCGGCGTGATCGCTGACAACGTTGGCTTCGGCGCTGCCTTTCTCGCTGCCGCCGCGCTCGAAGCTGGGATCGTCCTCGTCACACTCCCGCTACTCGTCCGACTCGACATCCCCCGAGCGACGCTGTTCGGCGATCGGGAATCGACCTGACGACACGCTCGTCCGTCGGCAGCTGTCTCGACACCTCGTCACGACCTCATAGTACCAGTCGCTTCCGTTCTCCAGGGTAGCGTGTGCCTCTCCAAATCGCACCACCCAGTAATGGCGCTATTGCAGCACAGACACCTACTCGAACTACCGATCTCGAATTCGCCGACGAATCACTGGCCAGTCAGTTATCAGCGCTGTGCCGGATGACCGATTTGAGTACAGCATGGTTGAGTCACGAACGACATCAAACGTTCACGGGATGGATTCACCTTGGAGACAGACGAAATCATCCTCTCGATTGCCGTCAAATTCTGGAGGATTCGGTGAAACCTCGAAAATGATGTTGGAACCTATTCGAATCGAAAATGTCTCTCCTTCTAACCCTGTTCGGGAATGAAGGCATTATATTATCTGCCGCCGCAAGAAGGTGGCAATGGAAGACCTCAATGCGTTTCAACGAGATCTGTTGTATGTCAATGAGAGCGTAGGAGAAGCATCGGGCTTAGAAATCAAGGATGTTCTCGATAGCCACTATGATGAGGAGATTGATACAAGTCGTCTCTATCCGAATCTCGATGAACTGGTTGATCGAGGATTGATCGACAAAGGAAGTATAGATGGTCGGACAAATTCGTACACTCTTTCCGAAGAAGGTCACCAAGCGCTCGCCGCACGACGAGAGTGGGAAGAAAGTTTAAAACCAACTGATTAGGCTGCGCTTCAAGGTGCTGTTTTGGAATAAAAGAAAAATACCGGGACTGAATGCTACTTATGTTTCCTTCTCTGATGCAATACGGGGTGTGGAGGTATATAAGTAAATGCTTCGGATGCAACGGTGGTTCCCTCCAAGCGGATTCGATTAGCCGTCGAGTGAGACGGAGTTCATAAATAGTATGAAGACGTAGGTGAGAAACAGACCAATGGCGCGTATCACCGGCTCGTACCCGGAGGACCTGGAACTCCTCATCGAGGGAACTGTCGAGGCCGGCGTGTTCGGTGGGAAAAGCGATGCGCTCCGCGAATTCGCACGGGAGTACTTCGACGATCACGACAACGAACGACTGGTCGCGGCTGTCACGCTCTACGAGAACGAGACGATCACGCTCGGGGATGCTGCCCGACTGGCAGGTGAAGACCGCTGGACGATGCGGGAAATCCTCCGCGATCACGGCGTTGACCTCCGTCTTGGCCTCGCCGACGAGACGGATGCCGAGTACGAAGCCGAGGCCGCCCGCACGCTCGAATTCAGTGACGAGGACGAAGCCGATGCGACGACGCCGTCGGAATGACGTCAAGCGACGTTCCCACGAACCCAACTGTCCTGAACACGACAGTCCTCTCGAACTTTTCGTCGATTGATCGAGTGGATGTGCTGGCGGGGCTGTCGGGTATCTGCACGGTGCCGGTCGTCAGGGAGGAACTCGAAGCTGGAGTGGCTGACCACCCGTACCTCAGTCCAGCGGTCGATGCGATTGATGAGTGTATCCCGGTGGCACCGATATCGGAGACGGTAGCGAACCGCGAAGCGATCGTTCGGGGGCATCTCGATCCTGGGGAGGCGCAGGCATTCGCGCTTGCTGATGTCCACGATGGCCGCCTCTTGACCGATGACGGCGACGCCCGGTCATTCTCGAAAGAGCAAGGTGTCACAGTGGTCGGGTCCGTTGGTGTGTTGCTGGCAGCTATCGATGCTGGGCGGATTGACGAGCCGACTGCCAACGAGTGGCTCACGACGTGGATCGACGACTTCGGATACTACGTTCCATATCGGGATATTTCCGAGTATCGTTGAATCCGTAGGCGTGAACGGTAGGACGACCACAAGCGTCGTTTCATTCGAAACGTGGCATCTGGCAGGGGAGCGTTTTCATGCGTGCAGGCGAGAGGGATGGATATGACTGCGCCGTTCGGGGCGACCTGGGGGATGCTGATCGAGCGCTGTGAGGAACTCCCTGAGGACGCCACGCTCATCACCCCGCTGTCGACTGGGCGATTCCGGGTTACTGGCGTCCAGCAGCAGCGCGTCATCATCGAGGACACCGATACGGGCGACTCACAACCGCTCCAGCGCGAGCAGTTCGAAGCGCTCGTCGAGCACACACGAGAGTCCGCCAGCGACGGGTACGATCTCGAACGACTGCCGCCGAAGGCCGAACCCTACGCAGCGGTGCTCGCGCTCCATCCGCGATACGTGCTCGACCAGCAAGAGGGGCGAGTCATTGAACTCGAGGAGGCCGACGAGAGTGCCGTCCTCGACGACACGCCCCATCTCTCGACCATAGCTGATGACGACGATCAGGCCGACGAGCGTGCGGAGTCGGACGTCTCGGTGTATGCGGACGCCCTGTTGTTGATCGACGCACTCGAACGCGAGGACCCGACTGATCTCGACGGGATCGACACGCCCGATCTCGTCAATCTCTATACCCTGCTCTCGGACGTTCAGCGCAACGCGAACGACCTTCGTAAGGATGTCACCGATATACTCCTCGACCGGGTGCAACACGACCGGCCGGCTCACGGCCAGTACGGATCGGTCCAGCGCACGACTCGCCGGAATCGTTCGCTGAAAGACGACAAGACGGTGCTGGAAGCGTTCGAAGGAAGCGGTATCGATCACGAACAGTTGGTGGGCGTCGACCGTGGGAAGGTCGACGAAGCGTTGGAAGTGGTCTCCGTGCCGGAGTCAGCCGTCTACGACGTCTCCGAGAACGAGTACGTCCGGAAGGCCGATGTCGACGAAGAACGCAAGGAGACCCGCTTACAGGGGCTCAAAGACCGACTCGCGGTGAGCGACGATCCCGAGGCGGAGGTGCTGCGCCAAGAGATCGACCGACTGGAACAGGAAATCGAGGAGTTGACCGAATTCTCCCCAGGGAGTGCGGTCGGTGAGAGCTGAAAGAAGCTGACTTGATGCCCACCAGCATGAGATGAAATCAATGGGTATGACAGACATCTTGGAGTGGGAGTGCCGATTCGGGTGGCACGACTACGAGCCAGCGGGAATCACGACTGAGGACAGACTCGGGATAACACCCCGAGAACAACCGCCTCGGATGGTCTGGGTTTGTACTCGGTGCGGCGACGAGAAGTGGCTTGAGCCGGGTGTCTCGCCGAACTGATTTGATCGTTTCGCGAGTGGTGTCTCGTCGTCTTGACCCCCGATAATCCACGTCTCAGACACGGACGTAACGATAGAAACCGAATTTATCACTATATCAATATATATACTGTGGATAGAAAATTTGGCGTCCGTGTGCCGGTATTTATGAGAGTTCTCGGAGGAGATCGACAGTAAGGAGTTGGCTATTACTTATCGAGCGGGTGAGTGTGACTTCTTTGCCATTGTCCAACTGCGTGACCTCATCATGTGAGAGCATCAGTCCGACTGCGAGATGGTCATCTCGATCGGTATCGGCTGAATCGAACGCGACACCACAACTGGCACAATAGTTGACATCCTGCCAGTCTTCCGTCAGCGTCACCTGACCACATTCAGTGCATTTCGCCTCGCTCAACGGACTCCTGATACTCATAGCCAGTGTAAGGGGCTCACACAGAAAGGTACTCGCCCTCCCTTCATCAGTGTCCGAATGCTGTATCGTACCGATGAGAGATTTGGAGCTCATGGGTCCGACGCGATTCTCCACAAAGTATATAACTTTTATGGCCGTTGTATTGAGGTATCGGTGTGTGATATGGGAGTACTCACCAATTGGACGCAGGAGCAAGACGCCGATTCCCGGTACGTTTGCCGTGGGTGTGGCGAAGCGTTCTGTCTTGAGTATTACATTTGTCCCGAGTGCGGTGGGTATAGCGTTGAGCGATCGCAAGCCGGTCGATCGGTCGATTCTCGTAACCACTCGAGAACGTGGGGAGGACGGCTAGTGGAGGAACTCAAGCGACGGTTTACAGTCGACCAGCGATTCACGGAGAGCAACACCGCGAAAGTGCGGAAATAAGCCAAGACGTTCGAGACGCGGGATGACCCACTCATCGTGTCAGTTCCGTCGTGAGTCGGTAGCTACATTGGAGTGTTGCGAGGGCGATCGGGTATGCCTGAGTGTGAGAATTGCAGTGGCTTCGTGACCGAATAGTACGTGCGAGTGTTTGCCCCCTCCGAGATGGATACCGTGCGTGTCTGTCCAAACTGTCTGGATCCGCTCCGCGAGAACGGCAGGGTTCGTGAGGCTAAGCCTCCCCGAAACACCTGACGAGCACGCTCAACCCATGCTCCGGAGGGCAAGTGACGATGCGCTTGCCCTATCTGAAATCGGCCAGTTACAATCGAAAGCTGGTGTCCGAGTCGGCAAGCGGTGTCGCGCCCTGTTCGACCGCCTGCTCGGCCGACAGCCGGTCCTGCATCATGAAGACGGTATTACTCCCTCGGCTCGTGTGATACACCGAGTTCTGGAGGATATCCGCATGGTCGGTGTACTTCTCTTTCACTACGCAGAACGGCTCAATAGCGTCCGGTGCAACGCGACTGAGATCGTAGAAATACTGTACAAAAACGACTCTATCAGTCCTAATATGCGTGTTCGCTGAGATCGATCAGCAGCCCACTCGCGTTGGCGAAAGGCCTACGGTTGTGCGATCAAAATGCACACCCGGGGGGAGACTTTGACATAGTTGGGATCGCTCATCTTCAACCTACTCCCCCTGACTCGATTTACGCCTGCGATCCCTGGGCGACAAGAGCTACGATCGTACGACGAAAGCACAGATCGTCGGACCACGAAAGCGAGCGTGTGTGGCGATGCTGGCGGGCACTGTCCCCGGAGTAGCGATCGGGGAGGTCCACTGATTGTCGTCTGCCACAAACCCGCCGCCGAAACACATTGTCCCGGACGCGTTCGCCGCGAGAGTCCGTCCACACGCCCGTTGAGTCGACCGGACGATGCGCATTGGTCGTGAGATTTTCACATCGGATTCTCTGTGTCGTCTGTGGAGGTATATTCGACTTCGCAATCGGTGGATTCGAAAGCGCTAGTCTGGGGGGCGTTCATGAGACTTTTCTTGACAAAATGCAGATAGTATATTGCGTACTGTCGACACTATCTGATCCGTGGAGTAGTGGTGTGAACCGACCTTCGGCTATCGGGATTGGTTCTCCGTAGCCCCACTTTCTGTATCTTCTCCACCATCGGCGATCGCGGTCTCGGTCCGGCGTTCGTGCCACTGCCACTCGTGAGTGAACTGACCGGTCTCCTTCAGGTTCCACGGATCGACATCCTCCATCGAGGGGGCTTCGTACCACGATTGGACGAAGTTCCAGACCCAGATGACCTGGCCGACGAAGATGATCAGCGCGCCGAGCGTCGCGATCTGGTGGAAAACGGTGATGATGTTCACCGGTCCGATCGGGAAATCGTACGTTGCGTACCGCCGGGGCATCCCGAGATAGCCGAGGTACAGCATCGCGAAGAACGTGAGATTGGTCCCGATCATCGAGAGCCAGAAGTGAGCCTTCGCCAACTTCCGTTGGTACATCTTCCCAGTAAAGATCGGATACCAGTAGTATAGTCCGGCGAACACCGCAAAGCCGATGGCGCCCATCACAATGTAGTGGAAGTGACCGACCACGTAGTAGGTGTCGTGGAGTACGAGGTTCACCGGGATCGCAGCGAGGAACACGCCAGTCACGCCGCCGATGATGAAGTTCGAAACGAACCCGATACAGAACAGCATCGGTGCGGTCAGTTTGACGTTACCACCCCACATTGTAGTGGTCCAGTTGAACGTCTTAACCGCACTCGGGATCGCAATTGCCAGTGACACGGCCATGAAGCTCGCCCGGATCCGCGGGTCGATCCCGGTCGCGAACATGTGGTGGGCCCAGACGCCAAAGGAGAGGACTCCGATCGCCAGCGTCGAGTAGACCACGAACTTGAACCCGAACAGCTTCCGCCCCGAGAATTTCGGCAGTATCAGACTGACGAGCCCCATCGGCGGCAAGACGAGGATGTACACCTCAGGGTGGCCGAAGAACCAAAAGAGGTGCTGCCAGAGGATCGGCCCGCCACCCTCCCCGGCCGCAAAGAAGGTCGTCGCGAAGTTGCGGTCGAGCAGCAGCATGATGAGAGCGCTGCCGAGCAGTGGGAACGCGAACAGAATCAGCCCGGACTGAGTCAGCATGGTCCATGAAAACATATCGAGGTTCGCCCAGTTCACGTCGGGACCGCGCTCGGTGAAGATGGTGGCGATGAAGTTGATTGCCCCCATGGTCGCCGAGACGCCGGTAAGGTGGAGACCGAGCAGCATGAAGTCGACGCCGACGTTCGCCTGAGTGCCGCTGCCAACGCCCGCCGCCAGCGGGGTGTACATCGTCCACGCGGTCTGTGCCGGAACGATGTCGAGGCTCGCGATCGGCGCAGTGAAAAATCCGCCCCAGATCAAAAGCGCGCCGGGCGGGAGGAGCCAGAACGCGATGGCGTTGATCCGCGGGAACGCCATGTCGTCCGCGCCGATCAGGAGAGGAATGAAGTAGTTCCCGAACGCCGCGAGCACGGGTGTCCCGAACAGGAACAGCATCGTGATACCGTGACTCGTCAACAGCGAGTTGTAGAACTCTGCGCCGATGACGTCGGTGGCGGGCGCGATGAGCTCCGCTCGCATCAGCATGACCATGATCCCGCCGACAGAGAACGCGATGACTGCGTAGGCTCCGTACAGCATTCCGATGTCCTTGTGATCGACCGTCGTGAACCATCGAATGATCCCACCGGGCTTTTCCTCATGTGCATAGCCACTCTCTTCACTAACAGCTCCGCTCCCGCCCGCAAGCGGCGTGTACGATCGCCAGTCCTCGATCCGGGTGAGCCAGACCACTACGCCCAAAAGGACAAAGCCCATGAGTACCGTTGGCGCGATTTGGGCCGTAATTGCCGCCATACGTGGGCTGTTTCTAAGGGAACCTGATAATAGTTATTGGGAACATATTCGGTCGTAGTTCTGCTGTCTCTTGATCCACGGCGGAACACCAGATCGCTCTTCGTTGAGCGATATCGAACGTGTTCGGAAACAGAGCAAGGTGAGTCGCCGCCGTAGTCGAGATCTATGAGCGTGATTCCGGGGAATCTTGATACTGACCAGCAGCCCCCGATGACGGTTCCGTTGCGTCACTTCATCGTCGGACTCGGATTCCTTCTCATCGGCGGAGTTGTCGGCGTCGGCAGTACCCTCGACTTGCTCCCTGGATTAGCAACACTGACACACCTCCATCTGCTGCTCGCGGGCTGGGTCTGTATTACGATCATGGGTGCGATGACGCAGTTCGTTCCCGTCTGGTCCGGAACTCAACTCTATTCACGCCGATTTGCCGTCGTCCAACTATGGTTCGTTACTGGGGGGCTCACTGGATTCACAGCGACACTAATCACCGGCATCAACTGGTGGCTGCCGCTGTTCGCGACGTTGATGCTCGTCGGATTCTGGATGTTCGTGTATAATATCGGACGTACGCTGGCGACTGCACGCCCGCTCGATACGACTGAACGCCACTTTGCCCTCGCCCTCGGTTTCTTCGTTTTGTTGACAGCCCTAGGCCTGCTACTGGCGATAGATTTCATCGAACCAGTGTTCGCGTCGCTGTCGATCCCGCGAGACCAAATCGTCATGACGCATGCGACACTCGCGGTCTTCGGTGCGGTTCTCACGACCATTATCGGAGCACTCTACCAGTTGGCGACGATGTTCACACAGACCAAACTCCACGGAATCGACGTACCCCTACGGCGATTCGAGGAGGTCGCCTACCCGATTGGCGTAGTAGCGCTCGCCCTGGGCCGACTCTTAGCGATCCGTTCTATGGCTCAGATCGGGGGGATGCTCATCGTCGCGAGCCTTCTCGGGCTCAGCGTGATCTTATTTCGCCGGCTGTACGAGACGCAAGTCGACTGGACACCGATGCTTTCGCGGTACGCGATGGTCGTCCCGGCGATCATACTCTGGGCGACGCTCGCCGTACCTGCTTGGTTAACTGCGCCTCTCACCCGGGAAACGATATTCGGTGCGTCCGGCACCACTCACCTACTTCTTCTCGGCGTCATCGGTTTCGTCGTCCTCGGAACGCTCTACCATATCATCCCGTTCGTTATCTGGGTTCATCGCTACAGCGACGTGCTCGGGTATGAGAAAGTCCCGATGATCGACGACCTCTACGACAGTCGGCTTGCTACTATCGACTTCGTTGCAGTGGTGCTCGGAACAGCGCTACTTGTTCTCGCTGAACGGCTCAGTCTTCCAGCCATTTCCTGGGCTCTCGGAGGTGTCAGTACCGTCGTTGGATTCTGCGTCTTCGTCGGTAATATGCTACTGGTCATTCACAAGCACAGTCCCCACGGAATCTGGGGAACGCTCTTCCCGATATCTGTTCTCGGGCAGAATACACCTCCGGAGCCTCAGGAACCGCGGTAGTGAGCAATGCCTCTTCGCCCGACCATGTTCGGACAAAGAGTCGAATAGACTCCCTCCGAAGAGAGAGACGCCAGGGGCAACGCGGGTCCCAATCAATACTCAAATCATGGTTGACATCACCACCATCGATGATCTCGAAGAAACGCCACATGCAGAGGTGTTCGAGCGACGCGAACCGCGTACCGTCCGACTCCAGCTTGCTGCCGAGCAACGGATTCCTCGACACCAACATCCGGGAACGAGTATCGTCTTGCATTTGCTCGAAGGGCAACTCGAACTCACGCTCGATGATGAGGAGTATTCGTTGTCCGCTGGAGACCTCGCTCGATTCAGTGGCGACCGTGAGATCTCACCGTACGCGATCGAAGAAAGCAGCGCCGTTCTGATCTTCGCACCGACAGGCGAAGACGCCTGAGTCTACTCGCAATCGAGTAATGTGTCGATATCGAGATGCTCCGTGAGCAGCGACTGCATCCGTTCGACGGTGTCAGCACTCCGTGCTGGGCCGGAGTCGATGGCGTCTTCGGCACGGTCGACAGCCGTGATCGTATCGGAGGAGACGAGTAGTACCGGCACGCCAGCCTCCTCGGCGCGTCCGAGAACGGCCTGTGGAGGGCTATGTCCACCGGTGAGGAGCAGACAGATGACGCCGGACGCTTGCAGTGCTGCGGTCTGAATCTCGGGCCGGTCGCCGCCGGTGATCATTGCGGCCGAGCGCGTGCGACGGAACTGCCCGAGCGCAGCTTCGGGACCCATCGCACCGACGGTGACCCGTTCGAGGAGTCCATCCAGGGGAGCCTCGTCAGTAAGGATCCGTGCTCCGAGTTCGTCGGCGAGGTCTGCAACCGTGATGCCCGCGAGCGCACGCTGGTGGGGCACCACGCCAAGGATCGGTATCCCCCGGTTTTCGAGGAAGGGGATGACGTCGGTCATCACGTCATCATAGTCGTCGTCCGACACACCGTTGAACAGTACGCCATCAACCTCACCGAGCTGCTGGATCGCCGCGAGGAGATCGTCCACATCGCCGGGCTCGTCGTAGTGTGTGATGAGTACCACCCGCGCATCGAGCAGCTCCGCGACTGCTCGGTCGGTGAGGTCGATAATCCCTCCCGTCGAGAGTCGGTTGCCCCCCTCCACCACTATTAAGTCCTGATCGTCGGCGAGTCCGCGATAGCTTTCTGTGATGCGCTCACGCAACTCTTCTGAATCGGCTTGACCCCGAAGTGCGCTCTCGATGAGCGTCTGTGAGTACACCACCGGCTCTAATTCGTGAACCTCGGCGTCGAGGTCAAGTAACTTGCGTGCGAGCAGCGGATCCTCGTCGAGGGTCTTCCCGACGTTGCTTTGCAGGCGCGTGCCTTTCGGTTTCATGTAGCCAGTCTTCACGCCTCGTTCGTCGGCGATGCGCGCGACTGCGAGTGCGATGGCCGTCTTCCCGGTGCTTTCGTCGGTCGAAGTGAACAGTATCGGGTTCATTGGTCGAGTTCCTCCGGATCGATGGTTGCCGCGAGATCCACCGCCACGACTCCCTCAGGCGTGGCAACGAGCGGGTTGATGTCGAGTTCGAGGAGGGCAGGAAAATCAGCCACCAACTGCGAGATGCGCTGGAGCGTTTCAATGAGTGCTGTCTCGTCGACGGACTCGCGCCCCCGAGCCCCGCGGAGCAATGGCGCGGCATCGATTTCATCGACCATCTCCGTAGCCATCGATTCGCTCACGGGTGCGACCCTGACGGCGACGTCCTCGAGTATCTCGACAAAGATACCCCCGAGGCCGAACAACAGTAGGGGACCGAATTGTGGGTCGCGGTTTATTCCCACGATGGTTTCGATTCCGGTGTCAAGGTCGATCTGTTCCTGAAGTTGGACGCCGAGCACGGTAGCGTTCGGCTGGTAGTTCTTCGCGCGAGCAACGAGGTCCTCGTAGGCATCGGCCACCTCATCGTCAGGTACACCGACGCGAACGCCGCCGATGTCGGATTTGTGCTGAATGTCCGGACTGGCGATCTTCATGACAACGTCGCCGTCGATATCGGTCGCGAGACGCTCGGCCTCGGTCGGGGTGTCCACGACTGCCCCTTGCGGCGTCGGAATACCGTAGGCATCAAGCAGATCCATCGCTTCGACGCCGAGCGTATTCGAGGGGCGTTCGGCCGCCTGCTGGATGATATCTCGAGCCCGCTCGCGATCAACGTCGAACGACGCTGGAGCTTCGTACTCGCGGGTCGAAACTTCTCGATAGCGCGCAAGTGAAGCGAGACCCGTAACCGCCCGCGACGGGTCAAAGTAGGTCGGAATGCCAGCGTCGTCGAGGATATCGCGTGCTTCGTGCGTTGACTCCCCGCCCATCAGACAGGCGGCCACCGGAAGGTCATGCTCGTCCTGTGTCGTGCTCGTGATTTCAGCGAGTTCTTCGAAGGAGAGTATCGCCGTCGGACAAGCGAGCACGAGTGCTGCGCCGACGTTTGCATCGGAGAGCGCCATATCGAGCGCGTCGCTGAAGCGCTCGGCTGCTGCGTCACCGAGCACGTCCACTGGGTTGTAGATGTTCGCTTCTTCCGGGAGGACCTCCTCGAACGATCCGAGTGTGTCATCAGTGAAGGAGGCCAACTCCAGTCGAGAGTCACCGACTGCATCGGTCGCCAGCACCCCCGGTCCTCCCGCGTTTGTGATGACAGCAACCGCCTCGTTCTCCGGGAGTGGCTGCCCGTCGAGCATGCTCGCGGCGTCGAACAGCTCTTCGACTGTTTCCGCGCGAATAACGCCCGCCTGTTCGAGGCCCGCCTCGTACGCGCGCTCGCTGCCAGCGATCGCCCCCGTGTGCGAGGAGGCTGCTTGTGCGCCCGCCTCCGTCCGACCGGATTTCACGACCACGATCGGCGTTTCCTGAGTGACCTCCTGTGCTGTCTCGATGAATGCACCGCCGTCGGCGATATCTTCCAGATATCCGATAATGACATCGGTGTCGTCGCTCTCACCCCATGCCTCGACGAAATCGCGTTCGTTGAGGACGGCCTTGTTGCCGAGCGAAACCACGTCGCGAAAACCGATGTCGCGGTCGTTCGCCCAGTCCAGCACTGCAGTGATGAACGCACCCGATTGACTCATGAAGGAGATCGAGCCGTCTTGAGCGCTCTCGGGCCCAAATGTCGCGTTCATGTTCACCGACGTACTCATCACACCAACGCTGTTCGGTCCGACGAGATTCAGGCCATACTCGCTGGCTGTCTCGCGGAGTTTACGTTCACGAGTAGCTCCCTTGCTGCCTGCTTCACCGAAGCCAGCAGTGAGCACGACGACGTTCTCGATGCCAGCCGCCCCCGCATCACGGACGACCTCGACAGCGACAGCGGCTGGTACGACTACTACCGCGAGGTCCACAGGATCGGGAACCGAGCCGAGGTCGGGATAGCACTCGCGGTCGAATACTGTCTCCTTGTTCGGGTTGACGGGTACCACCTCCCCATCGAACTCGAGTAAATTGGCGGTGACCGCCCGCCCGACCGAGCCTTCACGCTCGGTTGCACCGACGACGGCCACGGTCGAAGGCGCGAATAGCTCCGAGAGATCACCCATCGGTCGTGAATTTGTCGGTAGTGTAATAATGCATGAGGTGGCGAACCCTGAACGATTCCCCCGATGAACAGCTCATGGTCGGAACAGTCATCGAATCTTGAGAAGAAAGCGTCTCGCTGCGTGGATTCATCAGACTGTGAGAACCGGAATCTCGCTCGTTCTGACGGTACGCGCGGTCACGCTACCGATGAGATAACGTCCGAGCCCGGTCCGACCATGGGTGCCCATCGAGACGAGATCGATTTCCTCGCTTTCGATGTACTGCTGTATCGCTCGGTAGGGTGTCCCCTCTACAACGTCAGTGACGACATCGAGACCGCGATTTTCACTCTCCTCAGCGACACCCTCGACAGTTCGCTCACATCGTTCTTTCCACGACTCGATCATGGGTGCGACATCGTACGAACCTACCACAGCACTGAGATCGACGACCGATAGCACGTGGACTGTCGCGTCGTACTGTTCTGCGATGGCCAGACCGTGGTCGACGGCGGCGGTTGCGGTATCGCTTCCGTCGGTCGGAATCAGAATTCTGTCATACCCCGAGCTCTCTTCAGGTTCGGACTGAGAAGTGAGAACAGGAACATCACTCGTCCTGACGACGCGTTCGGCGACGCTGCCGAGAAGATATCGATCGAGGCCGGTTCGTCCATGGGTGCCCATCGAGATCAGATCCACATCGTGCTCGTCGGCGTAGGAAAGAATCATCTCGTGTGGGACACCGTGTTCGACCGCCGTCTGGTACGTGGTTGGCGTTTCGTCTCCGAGTTCTTCGAGCACTTGGAGCGCGTCAGTGGCTTGTCGTTCGAGCGCTTCCCGTTGGTCGTTCGCCTCCGAGTCGATACCTGCGAGACCGCTACTGTACGTTCGATCGTCGACGACGCTCAGAAACCGGACCTGGCTGTCGAACGCCTCCGCCAGCCTCAGTCCGTGTCGCGCCGCAGCGTTCGCTCCCTTACTGCCGTCCGTTGGGACGAGAATGGTATCGTACATCATGTGTTGTTGTATCTCAGTGGTGTTTGTAGTTTGGCATCACTCATTCCAGACGGGTATCGTCGTATAGAGCAACCCCCGGGTGACGATCACCCGAGGATGTAGTCCAGTTTCGGGTAGCGCTCGATGAGTGGCTGGCCGTCGATCTCGTGCTGCTCGACGATGGCGTCGAGGCCGAGGATGCGCCCGGCACCGAAGGCGGCCACAGCGAGGAACACGAGCATGTACGCGAAGTCGCCGTTGATCAGGCCGTGGGTGACCTCCCAGTTCCCGAAGTAGAACAGGAGCATCATGAACGCGCCCCAGAACGCTGCGAGGCGGGTCAGGAAGCCCACGAGGAGTCCAAGTCCGATGAGGACTTCACCCCACGGGACGGCGACGTTCACGAAGTCGACGAACCACGGAGTCTGGCCCATCGTCGCGAACAGACCCACCAGCGGACTCCCTTCAGGGACCGCTCCGACCAGATATCCCTGTGCGTCGAATCCACCGGCAAGGATCTTGTCCACTCCCGAGTAGAGGAACGCATACCCCATCATGAGTCGGAGCGCGAGGACGAACCACGCGCTCAGACTGTGCGCCTTCCCGGTAAGGGTGATCCCTCCAATGTTGCTTCTGAACGTGTTTGCTTCGCCGGTCATCTGGTTTGCTGCCATTGGGTTTTCCTCCTACAGGTGAACAGACGGGAGCGGACAATATATACCACATAGCTGGTTCTCAGTAACTGAGAATCAATAGCGAGCGGTGCATCCACATCGACCCATACTATAGGCAACAATAGGAATTGTGACGGTGTTACTCTGCATACAATGAATACACAATAACGGCGAAACCGATCGCGGTCAATCCACTTTCGAGTACGAGCGTATAGTCCATATTCGTCACAAATAGTGAGTGAGATAAGCGGGACATCCTCTCGATCGACAGTATATTGCGGACCGACATCGAATTCCGGCTTGTATGTACGACCGAGTCTTGCTCGCGACCGATGGTACCGTTGCTTCAGAAAACGCAACCTCTCATGCCATCGACCTCACTGTGGCCCACGACGCCAACTTACACGCCCTGTATGTGGTCGACGAGAGCGTATATACGGCGTATAGCGGCGACGAGTATGTCGACTCGGCAGAGGGACCCGAACACGGTCTCACCGAACATGGACGGGAGACACTCGAAACGATACGTACCGACACCGATGACCGCGGTATCGAAGTCGTCACGGCCATGCAACACGGCGACCCCGTTGAGAGGATCACCAACTATGCTGACGAGCATGACGTGAGTCTGATCGTCCTCGGGACGAAACATCGCTCGGCAGAGTATCGAGCGCTTCTGGGAAGCGTCACCGACCGTGTTCTCAGATTGACGGGTCGACCTGCGCTCGTCGTGAAGACCGAGCCGAACAGTTAGGGACGTTCGCTACAGCTTGCTTTTTCGTGTTCATCGTATTCTGTTCAATTAATTTGAGTGATCGTCAGAGTTCGGTTTGTGTTTCCGTCCGGGTAGTTAGCTCGTCGGGAACGAGCCGATAGAACTCGAAGGCCACCTCTCGCGGGGGCTTGCCGAAGATATCGATGAGCGGGATGTGGACGCGTTCAAGTCCTTGCAAGCTCTCGGTGGCGACCGACTCCTCGGTGGTTTGCTCCAACTGCCCGGTCGCCACGACGCTTTTCCACCCGTCGTCGTTGCCGTAGGTCACGAACGAGACGGCACGACCGGAAAGGTCGCCCTTCGCGCCGCCGGATTCATTGGTAAGCCGGAAATAAAAGACCGATTCGGCCGCGTCGTAGCCATATGAGACCGGAGTCGAATGTGGTGTCGCCTCCTCACCAGTTGATAGAGAGATGACGCCCGTGCCACCGCTGCCGAGAAACCCATCCCGCTCGTCCTCGTTCATCGTTTCGGAGTCACTCTCGCTCATGGCACGAACTATGCGATGAATCGACAAAACTCTACCCCAGTAGCGAGATGAAGCGATCCGCTCACTGCGGGCGCAGGGAGCATGAATCCACAGGCCCGTTCCCACGCTCTGGAACTGCCAACTGAATTTATATGCCGGCGAACTAACTCGACGAACGATGTACGAGACCATCCTCGTTCCGACCGACGGCAGCGAACACGCGATTCGTGCCGCCGAACACGCCAATTATCTCGCGCGGGCGTTCGACGCGACGGTCCATCTCGTCAGCGCCGCCGACATCCAAACGGCGGGTGGTATGTTCAACGCCGGTGGCGTCGATGCGGAGTTCGTCGCACGTATCGAGGCCGAAAACGAACAGGCGATCGAGGCGACCGAAGCCGTCTTCGACGGTGACACAGTAGAAACGGCGGTGCTGCGGGGAAGACCCACCGACGCAATCCTCGAGTATGCCGACAATCACGACGCCGACGTGGTGGCGATGGGGACCCACGGCCGGACCGGAGTGAGTCGGTATGTGGCAGGCAGTGTGACCGAACACGTCGTGCGCCGCGCTCCCTGTCCGGTGCTGACGACCAAAGCGACCGAGCGCAGCAACCTCGTCGGCGACTACGAGGACGTGATGGTCCCGACTGATGGTAGTGATGCCGCGAGCGCCGCCATTGAGCACGGCATCGAAATCGCAAAGAGAGCCGGTGCTCGCGTCCACGCGGTCACCATCGTCGACGTCGGCGCGATGGCCCCGACTCCCGGCTCCACCCCGCCACCGGAACTCATTGAGCGCTTCGAGGCCGAAGGCGAGCGCGCGACCGAAGCGATTGCCGACCGCGCCGCGGAGGCGGGTCTCAACGCCACCACCAGCGTCAGCGAGGGCTTGCCGGCACGCGACCTGCTCGCGTACGCCGATGAACACGATGTCGACCTCATCACGATGGCCACGACCGGCCGCACGGGTGTGAGTCGGTATCTCCTCGGGAGCACCGCGGAACGGCTCATCAGACACGCCGAGATGCCGGTGTTGGCGGTCAACGCGCGAGAGCAGGCGAACCGATGACCACCGATGAACTGGGCGCACACGGTAGGTTCGGATGGACGAAGAGTCGATTCGTGGGTCCTTGTCGAGTCAGAGCGTCGGGGTGTTGGGACTCCCGACCGAAGGGTACGCCCGCGCTACGCCCGATGTCATTTCGGTTCGACGGTGACTCGTGACTCTATTTTTCTACCTCGTCGGCTCCGGCAGCAGGCAAGTCGATTTGAACGACTGGGCGACGGTCGCCCGATTTCTCGTCTATCGGCGCAAGGGCTTCCCTTTCCCCTCCCGCCAGAGGATGGCAACTCTCGCTGGCCGGAAAATCCTTAACTGACAATGGCTGGTAGGATCTCGTATGTTTGAGACGATCCTTCTCCCTACCGATGGGAGTAACGGAGCAACAGTCGCCGTCGATCACGTTCTCGATATCGCTGCGGCGCATGATGCAACGGTTCACATCCTCAACGTCGCGGACACGACACGGGATAGCGTTATCCAGATTCAAGGTGACGTCGTTGATGTCCTCGAACAGGAGGGTGAACAGATCGTTCGCGATGCCGCTGACCGTGCTCGTCAGCGTGGGGTCACTACTGTTACAGAGGTCCTTCAGGGGGAGCCATATAGCACGATCCTCGATTATGCCGAATTGCGCGATGTCGACGTCATCGCCATGCCCACACATGGGCGTCAGGGTCTCGAACGGCTCCTGATCGGTAGCACCACCGAGCGTGTCGTCAGGCGGGCGGATATCCCCGTGCTCACGATTCGACCGGATAGCGATATCACGGTCACTCATCCGTATCGAAACGTACTGGTTCCGACCGACGGGAGCGATTGCGCGAGGGAAGCTCTCGAGACGGGCGTTGACGTGGCGACTGAAGAGACGGCCGCACTTCATCTGCTGTCGGTCGTCGATGTCACGAGCCTTGGCGTCGATGTTCGCATCCAGATGCAGGTGAAGTTCCTCGAAGAGAATGCGACCGAGATCGTTGAGGACGCCACGGAGTTCGCAACGGACGCTTCAGTCGACCCCGTTTCCGGGTCAGTTGTACTCGGAACATCGATCCATGGCGAGATTCTTTCGTACATCGACGAGCACGATGTGGACCTCATTGTCGTCGGCACACATGGTCGAACTGGATTCGACCGGTACATGCTGGGGAGTGTCACCGAAAAGTTAGTGCGAACGTCACCGATACCAGTGCTGACCGTTCGAACGGGCAGAGAGGAAACGTAGCACTACACCCCCGGTATCGTTTTAGCGAGAACACGACGCAAAGTAAACTAGATCAGAAGATGGATTTCGTGGGAGAGTTGATTCCTCAGCTGATTCATATTATATCCCAGAGTAGATTGCATACTAACGGCCTACCGAAAACTTGATCGCCTCAGTGAGGCGTCCTTGTTGGCAACCTACACCGAAATCAGGCAGGACGGCCATCACCAAACCCAGTATCGCGCCGACATCGAGGAGATCACTATTTGGCCCAACGACGAGCGTGATTTCGAGTTATCGATCGTACGACCCAGTATAAACCCCGACGAACAGCTAGCCAACATCTGGGACGAACTCAGACGAGAAACATGAGCAGCCATATCACGACCGTTGTGATCGCGCTCAAGACGATCACGTTGGTTAGGGTCCGTCGGAGCCCCCGTCGCGTTCCCTGTCCTCTTGACGATCGTTCCGACGGCTGCGGTAGCGGCAGTTGCGCCGATACCGAGTGGGGCGGGCGGTGTGAGCGTCGCACTCATTGCATTGATAGTCGCTACCACCACCATCGCGGCTCCAGAGATCGGGGCCGCCGTAGTGCTCTACCGCGCAATAACGCACTGGTTCCGCACGCTCGTTGGTGGAGTCGTCACCGCGATGCTGGTGGGATTCGGCCAGGCCGATGACTAAGTATCGTCGTTGACGACCAGGTGTAGGGTAATCCCATCCGGATCAGCTACCTCCACACCGCTCTCGATAGTGGTAGACGAAACTCCCCGTTTGCCGAGTCGTTGTTGAATCACATCAACTGCGTCTTGTTCGGGGAGTACGAACTCGAACCAGTGGAGACCGCGTCCTGTGGATGGTGACGTCCGTCCGTTCCAGACATTCAGTCCGAGCCGATGGTGGTAGTCACCATAATCGAGGAATAATGCCGAATCACCGTACTGTTGGCGCACGCCTATTCCGAGCGTGTCGACATAAAATTCGCGTGCTGTCGAGATCGATGAGACTTCGAGATGAACGTGACCGACCGTCGTTTCGGCGGGGACCGTAGCCTCCTCTCGCCCAAGGTCACGGATTGAGTCGAGGTCAAGCGGTAACGTGTCGATTTCGATCATCCCGTTGTCCCTATGGGGCCACTTCTCGCGTGGCCTGTCGCGGTACACTTCGATACCGTTGTCCTCCGGATCGGAAAGATAGAGAGCTTCACTCACGCGATGATCCGATGCGCCGTCGAGTTGCCAGTGATTCTCAACACGGGTGAGTGCGTTTCCGAGGGCGGCCCGCGAGGGAACGAGAAACGCCGTATGAAACAGCCCAATCCCCTCGTCTTTCCGTTCCGACGCTGTCGCATCCGCGATCAGTGAAAGGAGTTGCTCGCTACCAGCTCCAAGGATCGCTCGGTCAGTCTCCCGATGCTGTACGTCGAGCCCGATGACAGTGGTGTAAAACTCAACCATTCGGTCGAGATCATTCACGACGAGTGCAACGCGTCCGATGTCTGTCGCTGCTAGGGGTTCCGTCTCAGAGTCAACCATGGAACAGGTTGTATAGCATGGGATATGTGTATATCACATTCACGGATCTGTAGCGGAGTGGGTTGCCGAATCGGACGAGGCAGGGCAACGTTCGACCGAGCCGACCTCGTAGCCAAGGTCGGCAATTGTCTCCCGGAGTTCGTCGGTGGTGATTCGGTGTGGGTTGAACGTGACCTCAACACACTGCTCGTCGGCGTCTGCATGGATCTCGCGGACGCCGTCTCGCTCGTCGAGGGTGTCTGTGACGCGGTCTTCACAGCTACCGCAGTTCAGGCCGGTGTCGAACGTCGCCGTCTCACGTGCTGGCTTCTCGTCGTCTTTCGCTTCGTCGGCGGTTACCTCCTCGCTCTTCCCAGGTGGCTCGGGTTCGGATGTTTTGTCGGTTTCCACGCCCTCAATCGTGAAGTCCGTCTTGATTCCCCCTCCAGAGAGTAGTTGGCCGGCGAAACTATTTGCTAACACTGCTGACACCGAGAGGACCATCGCGATCATCGCAAACACTGGGTGAATAAGGCCCGTGGTCGCGGCGGTGACACCGATGCCGTTGAAGCTGAATGCTCCAATGAGATTTTG